>NZ_JBEOZU010000006.1:0-183451 GCF_040298185.1 Streptomyces sp. NPDC001634
CCACCCCCCAGATCATGGTCAACAGGGGGGACCAGTCATGCCGGGCCCGGAGGCCGGGAACCCCATTGCGGGGCCGATCAAAAAGGTAATGGGGGAGTACGCGCCCACCGCTACGACTCGCGGCCACACTGGGATGAGGAGATCGCCGACGGCACACCCGAGGATGCCGACCCCGCCGCGTTCCTGGACTTCGCGGCCGGCCCCGTGGACAGCCACCGCTTGGCCTGTGCGCTCGCGGACACTCCGATCGACGTCGAGGACATGGACGTTGACGGCGAACCGGGCTACGTCTGGGCCCAGGCCCTGCACTGGGACGTGCTGTGCGCGCTCGGCCACCCGGACCAGGTGATCCTGCGCGCGCAGTGGGACTACTTCCACGTACGCCGCGAGCCGCAGGCGTTCGGGAAGGTGCTGGACAGCACCGAACTCGTCGTCCTGGGTACGACCGATCGACCGTTCTGAAGTCCCACCAGCCCGCGCCGCCCCACCTGTCGCACTTTCCCCGGGTAGCCCCGGCCGACAACGCGCCCGGCGCCGGGAAGCTCCCCACTACGTTGAACGCCGGACCGAATGGGGCGACGAGCATGCCTGGCCGTTTTCAAGGATCCTCATCAGCACCTCGCTGATCTTCGGGGACTTGCGGCACCAAGGCGGCAGGATCGCGGAGGAGAACTGCTTGCGCTCGCCCGAGGCCTCGTCGACGCGCTTGCCGTTCACCCGTGGTGCCTTCACCTCGACCGCCCCGGCCGCGGTCGTGACCTTCCTCGGCTGGTGATAGCCGTTGCGGACCACCCGGCGGCGCCCGTGCTCGTCGCGCTGACCGGCCAACTTGCCGCACCATCTGTCGTTAGCAGCCGGACAGACCAACTCAAGGACAGCCCAGCAGGACGTCAGTCAGTGCCCGAGCCACGACCACCAGAACCTGCCTAGCAATATCAATGATCCGTTCCTTTTGGCGATATCCGGGCGCCGATGAAATACGTAGGTCGGCGGAGTCTGATTCGAAAATCTAACGTTCCCGCAGGTCATCCCACTTCCGCTGATTGGAGGGACACCTGATAACCGAGCATGTTGAGCTGGCTGACCAGGCGCCGTGTCTGGCGTGCCCGGCCGGTTCGCTGGAGGAAGTAGTCCGCTCCGAGATCGGCGTACTCAATGACCGAGTCAAGCTGCACTGAGGTGCGATCAGCAGCCGAAGAAGTGAAGGCCAGGGTCTCTGACCTGCGACCGCGTGATTGGCCAACGCTGTGACCTGCGACTTAGCCGTCGGCGGTTGTCAGCGTTGGTCGTCGTTGAGCGCCCCCGCACGGCCCAGGGGCGGCCCGAGCGGGGGCGTCGCGTGTTGCTGAGGCATGCCGGGCATGTCAGACGATCTATTCAGGGCGGTGACGGCTAAGGGCCTGTCCGACGGGTCGCGTCACCGACCCCACACCTGGCAGTCCTGTCACCCGAATGGCGCAACATGACGTGCCACCCACATGGGTGAAGATCAAGCTGGCTAGTGCCCCAACCGAGGCAATCCGCGAAAGGGGAACCACATGCGCAGTCGACGAATCCTCGCCGCCGTCATCGCCACGGCAGCCCTCGCCGGACTCGGCCTCACAGGCGCCGCCGCCGCCACCGCCGCCACCTCACAGAGTGCCTCCGTCGTCAGCCCTGGCCAGTGCCGGGACGGCGGCGGAACGCCCCGGATCGACTTGCCGGGCAACCCCTGCGTGGGCGGTAAGTACGACGGGCAGTCGGTCGACTAAAACCCACAAGGCGCCCCGCAGCCACGGCGCGCGGGGCGCTCCCACCTCGACAACCGCGTGCTCTACGTCCGCCACCAGGTCCAGCGCCGCCGTGGCGTCCTCTACGACGACGATCCCAAGAGCCGCCGTCGCCGAGCGTCCCGCTGCCCGCCCTCTGCATCGCGCCGTTGCGCTGGCATCGCATGCGGCAGGCGGGCGCCCGCGCCAAGGCGGGGGAGAGGTGGCAGGAGTCCGACTACGTCTTCGCCACCCGCACCGGCCGCCCCGTCGAGCCGCGCAACCTCTACCGCTCCTTCACCCGCGTCGCCGAGTCAGCCGGCCTCCGCGTCATCCGCCTGCACGACGCCCGCCACGGCACCGCCACCCTCCTCACGGCTGCCGGAGTCGCGCCTCGCGTCGTGATGGAGATCCTTGGGCACTCCCAGATCAGCATCACCATGGACGTGCACACGCACGTCGTGCAGGACACCCAGCGGGAAGCCATGAGCCACATGGACCGGCTGCTCAGGAACAGCAAGAGGCGCCCCGGTCGTGAGTGACCGCCCACGTTGATGTCAAAAGTGGATGTCAAAGGCCCCGGACCATGATCGGTCCGGGGCCTTTTGCCTGGTGCCCCCGGCAGGATTCGAACCTGCGACACCCGCTTTAGGAGAGCGGTGCTCTATCCCCTGAGCTACGAAGGCGTGTGGTCGGCCGACCGGGCCGGGCGTCCTTGGGGTGCGCCGCGGGTGGGTAGCCGACCGGTGACAGCCTAGCGGATACCCTGCGTGGTGGTCGCACCGGTTCTGTCGCAGTCGTGTCTTCGGTCCGTTCAGCCTGCGCTCCGATCCGTGCAGGGGCCGTGCCCCTGTGCCGACCGCCGGCTTCTCCCCGCCGTTGCGTGTAGCCCCTGCGCGACGCGGTAGGCCTGGGCCCCGCCCGGCGTTGCCATGTGCGCGGCATGCGGCGCCCCGTAACCGACAGTCATCAGGCGTGTGCAATTGGTCGTCAGTATGTCGGCCCGGCCCTCAGTGCTGCACCGGCGACGGCTTCGGCGTCTCTTCCTCTTCTGCCAACCAGCCGATCGACCCTCCACTCGCGATCGGAATCGCCGACAACATCTCCGCCGGGAAGTCGAACGCGTCCACCAGGGTCATCATCTGCGGCGCGAGGTCGGCCACGGTCGTGTCCAGTGTCTTCGGCAGGGTCCTTACCTGGTCCGGCGTCAGATGGCCCTCGGCCAGCAGGTCGCCGGTGTGGTTGCGGATCTGGTGGAGCAGGAACAGGCGGCACAGGGAGTGGAGGAGGGCGCGGGTTCCCGGGGCCGTCGCCCGGTCGGCCGCCGTGGTGAACGCGTCCGCGGCCTGGAGGCGGGCGTGGGCGGAGACCATCTCCAGGGCGGCTTCCGAAGTGACGTTCCAGCGGCCGAGCGGGTCGTCGGAGGGGCCCTCGCGCAGGGCCGTGCGGGCCCGGGTCTGCCAGATCGTCTCGACCTGGGCGAGCAGGCCGCGGAGGTGGGGGAGGTCGGAAAGGTCTCCCGGCGGTCGCGCGTCCGGGGGCGCCGACCGGTGGCCGAAGACCATCTCGGAGGCGGCCTTGACCCAGATCACCAGGTTGTCGCCCTCGGCGGTGATGCCGCCCTCGATGTTCGCCGACAGCTCCGAGATGCCGTTGGCGGGGAACAGGCCCTGTGCGCCGCAGCGTTCGCGGCACTCGGTGGTGATTCGGCGCGCCTGCCAGGTGATCCAGCCCTTGGTGATCGCCGCGAGCCGCTCGACCTCCTCACGGTCCTCCTCGGTGTGCGCGGCGAACCGGTCCACGACCGTGCGGTGCAGGAACGTCATCGCGTACGCCGTCGCCAGCGCGTCGAGCAGCCGGCTGTGGTGGCTGCGATGCGCGGCGAGCGCTATGCGTTCGCCGGTACCGGTCCCGGCGATCAGACGGCTGTGGGCGTGGCGGACCGCGATGGTGAGCGCGGCGCGGGCCATGCCCAGGGTGCCGGCGCTCATGCACAGCTTGCCCATGGTGACCCGGTTGATGGAGCGCAGGAACCGCTTGCGTCTGTTGCCCAGGTTGCTCGTCAGCATGCCGTCGTGGTCGAGGCGGCCGTGGTCCGCCTGCAGAAGTGCCTCGCGCGGAAGCCACTTGTGCTCGAAGGCCGTGAGGGCGTGGTCGACCGGGGTGCCCGTGCGCTCCGGCAGCCGGCGGACCGTGACCCCGGGCAGGTGTCCGTTCTCGTCGCTGAGCGGCGTGAGGAAGAGAAAGATGCCCTGGTCGTTGTCGTCCACGATGAGCCGGGCCGCTACGACCGCGCTCTTGGGGCCGCCCGTGAGGCTGGTGTTGGGCATGAACTTCTGCGCGCCGGGCGTCGGCGTGTGCAGGTGGAAGCCGCCGCTCGTGCGGTCCAAGACCGCCACGGTCTCCATCGCCGCCACATCGTTGCCATGCTCAAGCTCCGTGCACAGAAACGTTCCTGTGTGCTGGAGCGAGGCGAAGGCGGACAGGTCGCGACCCGCGTCGTCGTGGTCGACGAGGCTGCCCAGGAACAGGTTGTAGTGGATGCTCGCCAGGGTCGTCAGCCCGCCGTCCACGGGGCCGATCCACTCGTGCAGTGCCGCCAGCCGGTGTGGGTCCGCCGCGAACCCGATCGGGTCGTCGACAGTGTCGTTGAGGAGGCGCAGGCGGTCGTACGAGAGGGTCGTCCGCTCGGTGGGGGAGAGGCCGGGCCGGAACGCGAAGGCGCGGCCGGAGATCATCCTGCGCCAGGTGCCGTGCGTACGCTCGCGGCTCTCGCCCTCGAAGAGGAGGTCGGCCAGTTCGGCGGCTGCCGAGTGTCCCGTGGCGCATGGGAGTGAGTCCTGAGAGTCCTCCGAGTACCGCAGGTTCTGTAAGTTCCGCGGGGCCCATGGGTCCTGCGAGCCCCATGAGCCCCATGAGTCCCACGAGTCCCGTGACTCCTGTGAGTCCCATGAGTCCTGTGAGTCCCGCGAACCCGGTGAGCCGGTCTGGTTCGGCGCGTCCCTCGCGTCCGCCGGGGCTGTCGCGTGCGTCGCGTCTCTGGCGCCCGTTGTGCCTGTCGCTTCGGTCGCTTCGGTCGCTTCGGTCGCTTCGGCCGCTTCGGGCTCTTTCGTTTCTCCCGTTTCCAAGACCTCGTGCGTCATGGTCGTCATCGTGAGCTTCCCCCTGGTGTGGGTTCGGTCAGGTGTGAAGCACGGGACTGAAGATACGTACCATCCGGTTTTGTTTTCAACCCCTCCCCGTACTCCTTCCGGATGTCAGCGTTGTTGAAAAACCGTACGGCTGGTTTTATCGTCCGAAGACGACGGCAGAGAGGACTCTCTTGTGGCGCGGCAGGAGCGGGCCATTCGGACGCGGCAGGCGATCCTGGTTGCCGCGGCCGAGGTGTTCGACGAGGTCGGATACGAGGCGGCGACGATCTCCGACGTGCTGGAGAGGTCGGGGGTCACCAAAGGTGCCCTCTACTTCCACTTCGCGTCGAAGGAGGAGCTCGCCCAGGCGGTCCTGGCCGCGCAGGTCTCCTCGCTGCCGCGCGTCCCGGAGCAGGCTCTGAAGCTGCAGGAGTCGCTGGACGAGGCGTTGCTGCTGGCTCATCTGCTCATGAAGGGCACCGGTGACCCGATCGTCCAGGGCAGCGTGCGCCTGACCGTGGATCAGGGATCGCCCAAGGACCACCTCAACCGACGGGTCCCGATGCAGGCATGGACCGAGCACACGGAGGCTGTGTTCGAAGAGGCCAGGCGGAGGGGGGAGATCCTGCCGCACGCCGATGTTCCCGCGCTGGCCAAGCTGTTCGTCGGCGGGTTCACCGGCGTTCAGGTCCTTTCGCGGATCATGACCGAGCGGGCGGATCTGGCCGAGCGCGTGGCCGACCTCTACCGGCATCTGATGCCGTCCGTCGCCATGCCGGGGGTCCTGGTCCGTCTGGACTTCTCCCCTGAGCGGGGTTCGAAGGTGTACGAAGCCGCCGTACGGCAGCGTGAGTTGGAAGCAGAAGCGGCGGATCAGGCGGAGTGACGTCCGGACGGCATGCAGCCTGCACGCTTCGGCGGCGGCCCCGCGTGCCATGGTGCCACCGAGCCTCGATGGCGGCCCGGCGTGCCTCGGTGCCACCGCGCCTCGGCGGCAGGCTGCCGTCCCGCCGTGGCTCCGCGTCACGCCGGCTCCGTGCCGCTGGGCGCAGACCGGCCGTAAGACCGACCAACCGAACGGAGTGCACGGATGGACATGACCGCATGCCCGTACGCCCTCGACGTGACCGGGCGGGACCTGGCCGGCGAGACCGGGAAGCTGCGGGCGCAGGGGCCGGCCGTCGAGGTGATGCTGCCGGGCGGGGTGCGCGCCTGGGCTGTTGTGCGGCAGAAGTACGTCAAGCAGCTCCTCATGGACTCCCGGGTGTCGAAGGACGCCCGGCAGCACTGGCCCGACTTCGTCGAGGGCCGTATCGGCGAGGAGTGGCCGCTGTACCCGTGGGTCGCGAACGAGAACATGCTCTTCGCCTACGGAGAGCGCCATGCGCGGCTGCGCCGGCTGGTCGCCGCCGCGTTCACCGCCCGGCGCACGGAGGCTCTGCGGCCCCGTGTCGAGGAGATCACCGGGGCGCTGCTCGACGAGCTGGCCGCGGTGCCCCACGGTGAAGCGGTCGATCTGCGGGCCCGGTTCGCCAAGGTGCTGCCCATGCGGGTGATCTGCGAGCTGTTCGGTGTCGCCGAGGAAGCACGCGAACCGTTGTGTACGGCACTGGAGTTGGTGTTCGGTACGGCGGTTCCCGGTGACGAGATGGCCGCGGCGCAGGTGAGGGTGTTCGGGATGCTGGCCGAGCTTGCCGCCGAGAAGCGGGCGAGCCCGCGCGACGATCTGACGACGGCTCTGATCGAGGCCCGCGACAGCGACGACGGCCGGCTGACCGAGCAGGAACTCCTCGGCACGCTCTATCTGATGATCGCCGCCGGGCAGGAGACGACCTGCACGCTCATCACCAACGCCATCGGCGCGCTGTGCGCCCACCCGGAGCAGCGCGCGCACCTGCTCGAGGGCCGCGCCGACTGGGCCGAAGCGGTTGCCGAGACGCTGCGCACGCACAGCCCCGCAGCGTATTCGCCCATGCGGTTCGCGGTCGAGGACATCGAGCTGGACGGCGTACTCATCAAGAAGGGCGACCCGATCCTGGTCTCCTTCGCCGGAGCGGCCTCCGACCCCGCGGCTTACGGGGACGACGTAGGCGTCTTCGATGTGCTGCGGACGGGCCGGCGGGACGACCTGGGCTTCGGCTACGGCGTGCACCGTTGTCTGGGGGCGCCGTTGGCCCGGCTGGAGGCGACCTCCGCGCTGGCGGCGCTCTTCACTCGATTCCCGGATCTGGAGTCTGTAACTCCGATTCATGCGGTCGAGCCGGTGCAGTCCTTCATCATCCATGGATACGGGGCGCTGCCCGTCGTGCTGCGGCCGAACTGAACCGGGAGGTCCGCCTGTTCAGGACCCTCTTTGCAGATGCATGCTCCCTGGCAAACCGCATGCGCGGTTTGTTAAGCTCCCGATCCCGGCAGTACGGAGCGTTTGATGGCCAAGCAGGAACGTGCGTTACGAACGCGCAAAGTCTTGATCGAGTCCGCCGCCGAGCTCTTCAGCCGGGACGGCTTCGAGGTGGTCACGCTGGCGGCCATCAGCACCAGAGCCGGGGTCAGCAACGGCGCGCTGCACTTCCACTTCCCCAGCAAGGCCATCCTCGCCGCGGCGGTGCGCGAGGAGGCGGCCCAGCGCTTCGAGCGGATCATCTCCGGAGAGCGGCCGCCGCCGCAGTTCGGCGGCTCGCTCCAGGCGCTCGTCGACACGAGCCACGCCCTGCTGCAGAGCCTCGGCCATGACGCCGTCCTGCGCGCCGGGTTCGGCCTCGGGGACGGCGCGGCGGGCGTCGGCGGTGGCCGGGACCTCCACAAGCGCTGGCACGCATGGGTGGACGACGCCGTCGCCCGGTCCGCGCACGAGGGGCTGCTCTCCGACGTGTCCCCCCGGGACCTGGTGGCCACGGTGGTCGGCGCGACTGCCGGCTTCGCCGCACTCGGCGGGCACGACGTGCGCTGGCTGTCGCGCACCACCCTCACCCGCTTCTGGACGCTGCTCCTGCCGCGTATCGCCTCGGGGCAGGGGCTGCGGGGAGTGGTGGCCGCCGGAAGGCAGGCGGAGGCGAGCTGAACCAGCCACCGCGGGCCGCCCGAGCGGGTCCGTCAGCCGCTCGGCACCTTCCTGAACCGGCCCGCCACGTGCAGGTCCGCCTCGATGCGGCTCGCCGTCGCGCGCAGCTCCGGCAGCACCTCGGTCACGCACTCCTCGGCCGTACGGCGGCTGCTGTGCATGGCGACGTTGACCGCCGCCACCACCCGGCCCCCGCGGTCCCGCACCGGCACCGCGATCGACCGGAGCCCTTCCTCCAACTCCCCGTCGACCAGGGCGTATCCCTGGCGCCGTACGCGATCCAGTACGGCCCTCAGCTCGCCCGGGTCCGTGACCGTCCGGGCCGTCAGCGCGGCCGGCTCGGGCAGCGACGGCTCCGGCAGGTCGGCCAACATCACGCGGCCCATTGACGTCGCATACGCCGGCAGCCGGGTCCCCACGGTGACGTTGACGCTCATGATGCGGCTCGGGGCCACCCGGGCGGTGTACTGGATGTCGTCACCCGTCAGCACCGCGAACGAGGCCGACTCGTGCACCAGCTGGGAGAGTGCGTTCAGGTGCGGGGTCGCGATGTCCGACAGCGTCGTCCGGGACAGCGGCGGGAAGCCGAGGCCCAGGACGCGCGGGGTGAGCCGGAAGACCCTGTCGTGCGCGGTGACGTACCCGAGGTGCTGCAGCGTGATCAGCGCCCGGCGCGCCGTCGCACGCGCCAGCCCCGTCGCCTCCGCGACCTCGGTCAGCGTCAGCTCGGAGCGCCCCTCCCCGAACGCCGTGATCACCGTCAGCCCGCGGGCCAGCGACTCCACGAACTCCCGGCCCAGCTCCTGCTTGGACGCCCCCGTCCAGGTCGCGAGCCCGGACGGGGCGGTGGGCAGGGCGGGCGGCGCCTCGCGCAGCTCCCGCTCCATCACCGCGACCGCAGTGCGCAGCCGCGGCAGCAGCGCCCGGCGCAGATCGTCCGCCGAGTGCCGGCTGGTGTGGCTCACCACGCTGACCACACACGCGATCCGTCCGCCGTCCTCCCGTACGGGCATCGACAGCGCCACCAGACCCGGCTCGATCAACTGGTCGTCCAGCGCCCACCCCTGCGCCCGCGCCTGCTCCGTGCGCTCCTCGAAGTCGGCGCCCAGGGTGCCCTCGTCGGATCCGTCGAGCGGGCGGCTGCGGGCCGGCACCGCCGGGAAGCCGCGGTCCTCGGGGTCCGCGGCCCGCCGCTCGTGCCACCGCTTCCAGTCCGCGTCGTCCCACTCCGTCGCGAACAGCGGCCCGGGCGCGGTCCGTTCGGCGGGCAGCAGATCGCCGATGCGGAAGCTCAGCGACATCGCGCGGCGCCGGGTCGCCTGGTGGATGAAGCGGATGCCGTCGCGGTCGGCCACGGCGAGCGACACCGACTCGTCCAGCTCGTCGGCGAGCGCGTCCGCGTGCGGGTCGAGCAGCCCCGGCAGCCGCAGGGCCGCCAGGTAGGCGTTGCCCAGCTCCATCAGCCGCGGCGCGAGAACGGCGTCCCGTCCGTCGAGCCGGACGTACCCCATGCGCGCGAGCGTCGCCGTGATCCGGTCCACCGTGGACCGGGCGAGCCCGCTGGCCCGCTCCAGCGCGCTGAGGCTGCAGATGCCGTCGGCGTCGGTGAGCCGGCGCAGCACGGTGAGCCCGCGCATGAGGGGGGCGACGGCTTCGGGTGGTACGGCGCTGTCCGGGGCCGGGGTGACGTTCAGGGGCATGGGGTCACGGTAATGCGCGGGTCGCCGCATCCGCCGCGTTCACATGCGCCGTACGGAGGCCGAGGGCCCGGCCTCCGTGCGGGGTCGGCCGCCTCGGCCTCCGTGCGGGGGCGGGGTGCCTCGGCCTCCGTGCGTGGGCGGGTTGCCTCTGGCTCGGGTGCGTGGGCGGGTTGCCTCTGGCTCGGGTGCGGGGGCGGGGTGCTCCTGGCTCGGGTGCGGGGGCGGGGTGCTCCTGGCTCGGGTGCGTGGGCGGGTTGCCCCTGGCCCCGGTGCAGGGGCCGGCTGTCCTGGCCTCCGTGCGCGGGTCGGCGGGCCGCCGCTCCGACCTCCCTGCGCGGGCCTGCCCTCGGCGTCGGTACTTCGGGCCTGCCCTCGACGTCGGTACTTGAAGTGCCTCCCGGCTCCGGGGTCGCGGCTCGTCGGGAGTGGAAGGTGCGGACCCGCCCCCGTACCCCCAGGCGCCCGTCATCCCCCCGGCCGTCCCCTCACCTCCGCGTCACATGCACCCGATAGTTCCCGGACGGATCCGACCCCACCACCGTGATCACGACCCCCGTCTTCGCGTCCTTGAAGGTCTCCCCGGGGGCGAACGGCGCGTCGGACAGTTCGGCCTGGACGTTCGGGCTGCGGGTGCAGCCCCCGCTGTTGCGCTGGGAGTCGTAGACCGTGATGGGGCCGCTGCCCGTGTCGACGTCCGCGTCGACCTTGTAGATGAGGATGCCGGGTCGGCACACCGCCTCGTCGTTGCCCTCGCGGGTGCGCAGTTCGAGGGCGAAGCCGGACCGGGAGTTGATCGGTACGAAGACCAGCTTGCGGCCGCCGGGGCGGCCCAGCGGGGTCAGTATGTACTCGGTGGTGCCCGCTGTGGTCGCACAGCCGACCTGGGAGTCGTCGAGCCAGCCGAGCTTCCACTTGTGCCAGCCGAGCAGGTCGTTGTCGGCTCCCCAGTCCTCGCTCATGATGTCCCAGTGCCCTACGGCACCCCCGCCCTCCTGGGTGTAGAGGTCCGGCAGCCCGAAGACATGGCCGTTCTCGTGCGGCAGGACCCGGTAGCCGGTCAGGGCGTAGGAGCCTGAGCCGTCGTCCTGGCGGCTGTAGATGAAGGACGCGTTCGAGATCGGCACGCCGTCGGCGACGGGCGCGTCGGTGTTGCCCGCGAAGGTCACCGACAGCACGGTGTCCAGGGCGGCGGGCCCCGCATTCGGGGTGATCAGCACGTTCACTATGTCGTAGTGGTGGAAGTCCACCTGCGGGCCGACGGCTTCCACGATGTCCTGGATCAGTTGGCGGTAGCCGGGGTCGAAGGGGGCGCCCCGTTCTATCCCGTACGCCTTGAACGGCTTGGGCATGCGCAGCCAGTGGCCGATCGGGGCCTCCTGGCGATAGTCGAGGCGGCCGTAGGAGCTGGTGGCGAACCACTTCTGCGTCTGCGGGAAGAAATCCGCGACGCGGTCGAGCGCGCTGCCCTGGCCGGGCGCGTCGGAGAAGTCGACCATCAGGTTCAGGGCGTGGACGGTGCCGGTGGAGCGGGCGTAGCCGGAGGCGGTCGGGATGCCTTCCGACATCTGGACGCCGAGGCGGCCGTGGATCATGCAGGGGCGGAGCGCCGAGGAACGGGCCGGTGCGATCGGGCCCGCCGTCGCGGAGCCTGCCGTCAGGTGTCCCGTGGTGGCGGAGGTGGAGACTGCCAGCGTCAGGGTGGTCACCGAGGCGAGCGTGGCGACGCGGCGCGGGCGTATCCGGCGGCGGGTGGACAACGGCATGCAGTGGCCCTTCACTCCACGGCAGCCGCCGGTCTCCGGCTGCACCCTTGCGATCACCCTGTGTCGAGGGGTGTGCGGACGCGCGCTGGAGGAGACCGAACGAGGGGGCACTCCGATGGCCGTCACCCGGAATCCCGAAGCCTTGAAGTGTGATCCAGGTCACGAGAAATCGCTGCCGGACCGGGAAATAACCGGGGACCGAATCCCCGTTTAGACCTGTGTCCGACCGAAACGGGGATTCAATCCCCGGATCGAACCCAGGAACACACCCAGCTCACCCGAGGAGTACGCCGTGCAGACCGCGACCCCCGTACAGCGCCGAGTGACCCGGCCTCGTGCCGATGCCCTGCGCAACCGGGAGCGGATCGTCACCGCCGCCCGGGAGATGTTCGTCGAGTACGGCCCCGATGTGCCGTTCGACGAGATCGCCCGCCGGGCCGGCGTCGGCAACGCCACGGTGTACCGCAACTTCCCCGATCGCGACGCGCTCGTCCGCGAGGTCGTCTGCTCGGTCCTGGACCGCACGTCCGAGGAAGCCGAACGGGCGATCGCCGAGAGCAGCGACGCCTTCGAGGTGCTGGAGCGCTTCGCGCACGCCGCCGCCGATGAGCGGGTCTCCGCGCTGTGCCCGATGGTCTCCAGCACGTTCGACCAGTTCCACCCGGATCTGGAAGCGGCGCGCGAACGGATCGAAGGGCTCATCGAGGAGATCATGGACCGCGCCAAGGCGGCCGGACAGCTCCGTCCCGACGTGGGCGTCGGCGACGTGATGGTCGCGGTGGCGCAGCTCAGCCGGCCCCCGGCCGGTACCGCATGCCTCAGCGCCGACCGTTTCGTGCACCGTCATCTGCAGCTGTTCCTGGACGGGTTGCGGGCCCCCGCCCGCTCCGAACTGCCGGGCACGGCCGTGACCATAAAGGAGCTGCGCCAGTCCTGAGCGATGAGTTCCGCGCACTTCGACCGTCTGTACCGACGGCAGACGTTCCGCACCAGCAGACGTTCCGTACCGACAGACCTTCCGCCATCGACACACGTTCCGTACTGACCGGCCTCCGGCCATCGACACACGTTCCGTACTGACCGGCCTCCGGCCACCGACACACGTTCCGTACTGATCGACCTGCCGTACTGACCGACCTGCCGTACTGACCGACCTTCTGTACTGATCGACCTTCTGTACTGATCGACCTTCCGTACTGATCGACTTCCGGCCGTCACCGTCGACGAGCCGTGTCTTTCGACAGCTTTTTTCCGTCACGAAGTCCCGAAGTGGGTACCCCCATGTCTCAAACGGCCCGAAGTGTCCCCGACGCTTCCGCTGACTCCAATCGCTGGAAGGCGCTCGCCTTCATCGCGCTCGCCCAGCTGATGGTCGTCCTCGACGCGACCATCGTGAACATCGCGCTCCCGTCCGCCCAGAAGGACCTGGGGATATCGGACGGCAACCGCCAGTGGGTCGTGACCGCCTACGCCCTCGCCTTCGGCGGACTCCTCCTCTTCGGCGGCCGGATCGCCGACCTGTGGGGCCGCAAGCGTGCCTTCGTCATCGGCCTGACCGGCTTCGCCGCGGCCTCCGCGCTCGGCGGCGTGGCCCAGAGCGGGGCGATGATGTTCGGCGCCCGCGCCCTCCAGGGCGCCTTCGGCGCCCTCCTTGCCCCGGCCGCTCTGTCCCTGCTGGCGGTGATGTTCACGGACGCCAAGGAGCGTGCCAAGGCCTTCGGCATCTACGGCGCGATCGCCGGTGGTGGCGGCGCCGTCGGCCTGATCCTCGGTGGTTTCCTCACCGAGTACCTGGACTGGCGCTGGACGTTCTTCGTCAACATCCCGTTCGCCGTTGTCGCCGCGGCCGGCGCGTACTTCGTCATCCGTGAGCCGGAGGGCGGCCGCAACCGCTCGCCGCTCGACATCCCCGGCGTGATCCTCTCCACCCTGGGTCTGGTCTCCCTCGTCTACGGCTTCACGCGCGCCGAGTCCGACGGCTGGGGCGACTCCCTGACGATCGGCCTGTTCGTCGCGGCGGCCGTCCTGCTCGCGGCGTTCGTGGTGACCGAGTCCAGGGTCAAGGCCCCGCTGCTGCCCCTGCGCGTGGTCACCGACCGCAACCGCGGCGGCGTCTATCTCTCCCTCGGCCTCGCGATCATCGCGATGTTCGGCACGTTCCTCTTCCTGACCTACTACCTGCAGGTCGTGAAGGGCTACTCGCCGGTCAAGACCGGCTTCGCCTTCCTTCCGATGATCGCGGGCATGATCACGGGTTCCACCCAGATCGGCACCCGGCTGATGACCCGCGTCCCGGCGCGGCTGCTGATGGGTCCCGGCTTCCTGGTCGCCGCCACCGGCATGTTCCTGCTGGCGCAGCTGGAGATCGGTTCGTCGTACGCCTCCACGGTGCTGCCGGCCATGCTGCTGCTCGGCCTCGGTATGGGTACGGCGTTCATGCCGGCCATGTCCCTGGCCACCTACGGCGTGCAGCCGCGGGACGCCGGTGTCGCCTCCGCGATGGTCAACACCTCGCAGCAGGTGGGCGGCGCGATCGGTACGGCCCTGCTGAACACGATCGCCTCCTCGGCGACCACGTCCTACATCAAGGACCACATCGCCACCGCCACGACCAAGCCGCAGCAGCAGCTGGTCCAGCTGCAGGGCATGGTGCACGGCTACGCGAACGCGATCTGGTTCGCCGTCGGCATCCTCGTGGTCGCCGCGGCGGCCGCCCTGACGCTCGTCAACGCCGGCCGCCCGGGCGCCGCGTCCGCCTCCGGCCAGGGTGCGGGCGAGGGTGTCGAGGACGAGGTGCAGGTGCCGGTGGTCGCCCACTGACCGCAACCGCATCTGCCGGGTACCCGCACATCGGCACTTCCGGTACGGAACGTCGCGTACGCGTACGGAACTTCGCGTAGGGACGAGGGGTGGGGACGCCTCGCCCGTACGCCTTCGGGGTCCGCCCCGGCTCCGCCACTCGGCGGGGCCGGGGCGGACCCATGTCCGGGCCGGCGGGATCAGCGCAGCCAGGGCAGGTCCGCGCCCGCCTCCTTCGGCTGGAGTCCCTCCGCGATGATCGTCATGATGTCGCCGAGGGACTTCTGCTGCTCCGGGGTGAGCCGGTCGAAGAGTGCCTGGCGGACGGCCGTCACATGGCCGGGCGCGGTGCGCGCCAGCACCTCGTACCCCTCGTCCGTGAGGACAGCGAGCTGCCCGCGCTTGTCGGAGGGACAGTCCTCGCGCCGCACCCACCCGTTCTTCTCCAGGCGGGCGATGGCGTGCGAGAGCCGGGAGCGCGTGATCTTCGCCCGCATGGCCAGCTCGGTCATCCGCAGCCGCCGACGCGGCGCCTCGGCGAGCTGGACGAGCAGTCCGTAGTACACGTGCGGCATGCCCGCGTCGCGCTGCAGCTGGCGGTCGAGGTGGTCCTCGAGAAGGGTCACGGCGTGCATGTACGCGCGCCAGATGCGCTGCTCCTCGTCGGTGAGCCAGCGTGTGTCTTCAGCGGGTGCCGTCTTCATGTACTCCACTCTACGAGCCCCCTTCTTGAAAATTAAACAAGTGCGGGTTACCCTTCCTCCAGGAAAGCTTGATATTTCAAGTAAGTCTGGTCAGCCGGAAGGGAGCCGCCGCCATGGCCGCCGTCATCGAGGAGCGCACCGCGCCCGAGCGCATGCCCGCCCTCTACCTCAGTCATGGTGCGCCTCCGCTGGCCGACGACCCGATCTGGCCCGGACAGCTTGCCGCCTGGTCCGCCGACCTGCCGCGCCCCAAGGCGATACTCATGGTCTCCGCCCACTGGGAGGAGGCTCCGCTCGCCCTGGGCGCGGTGGAGGCGGTCCCGCTGGTCTACGACTTCTGGGGCTTCCCCGAGCACTACTACCAGGTGAAGTACGCGGCCCCGGGCGCACCCGAACTCGCCGAGTCCGTACGCAAGTTGCTGCGCGCCCCCGGTGTGCCGGTCCAGGACATCCCGGACCGCGGCCTCGACCACGGCGCGTACGTCCCCCTGGTCGAGATGTTCCCCGAGGCCGACATCCCGGTCCTGCAGATCTCCCTGCCGACCCTCGACCCGGTGAAGCTGATGGAGATCGGCCGCAAGCTGGCGCCGCTGCGCGACGAGGGCGTCCTGATCATCGGCTCCGGCTTCTTCACCCACAACCTGGCCGCCCTGCGTCATATGGGCGGGGGAGTGCCGGGCTGGTCGGCGGAGTTCGACGACTGGGGCCACCGCGCGCTGGACGCCGGCGACATCGACGCGCTGCTCGACTTCACCCGCAAGTCCCCGGCGGGCCGCCTCGCCCACCCACGCACGGAGCACTTCGCCCCGCTGTTCGTCACGATGGGCGCGGCGGACGCGACGGGAGAACTGGACGGGCAGCGGTCGGTGATCGACGGGTTCTGGATGGGGCTGGCGAAGAGGTCGGTGCAGTTCGGCTAGACGTCCACGAGGCGGCTGTCCTGCCGGTTTTCCCTGCGTTTTCCCTGCTGGGGCAAGGGAGTTGCTTCTACTCTTGAGAGGTGACGGAGCGGGGCGGGACGGACAACCGGATCAGTGGCGGCACGGTCAACGGGTCGCCCGTCCAGGCGCAGAGCGTGGGATCGGTGGAGATCCACCATCACTATGGCCTGCCGTCCTCGCCCGCGGCTCCGGAAGAGGCGCCCCACCCCTGGGTGAGCCAGGTGGCGCAGCCGTATCTGTGGACGCGTATACCCCAGGACCGCGACAGCGCTCCGACACTCGCGGCGGCCCGGGACATCGCGAGCGTCCTGGCCGCGCTGCACGACGACGGTGAACGGCAACTCGCCGACGACCCATGGTGGGACCGCGGCTTCGCCGGCCGGTTCCTCGGCCACATCGTCCAGTTGGTGTGCAGCGACACGGACGAGGACTGGGACTTCCACCCCGTGGAGGTCCTGCTGCTGACGCTCACCCCGTATCTGTCGCAGACGTTGTGGGTGCGTACCGCGGGGGACCGGGTCGCAGTGCGGCCCGACGACCTGCGGGAGCGAGGCGGGGACGACCTGCGCACCTCGTTCGAGAAGTTCTGCCGCGACGGCCACGAACGTCTTGTCCGCCGGGCCACGCTCGGGCTGCCCAGCCGGCCGGGCGCAGAGTCGGACATCGGCTGGTGGCTGTTCCACCAGTGGCTCGACCACGACCTGCGGGGCCGCACGGACCACTGGGCGGCGTACGAGGACCTGGTGGGCCTGCTGCCGCTGCACGAACCTCCGCTGCGCGACGCGTTCGCCCGCAAAAGGGCCGGGCAGCTCCTGTACGGGCTGCGCCTCCCGCTGTGGGAGATGTGCCGGGACGAGCGGCTGAAAGGGCGCTACGACACGTATCTGGCGGGTGGCAGCCTTCCGGTGCCGCAGAAGCTCCGTCTCAAACGGGTCGCACTGCTGCTGGCCGTGGCCCGTGCCCGAGCCCTGGATGCGCCCGCGCTCCCGGACGACCTGGTGGAGAACCTCGGCATTCCGCACCCGGTGGACCTCGAACAGCTCCGCACGACCGTGGCGGAGGCCGGCTGGACCAGTGAGCACGGATCCATGGTGCTCAAGGCGGACGACTGCCGGCACGAGGCGGTGGTGGAGTCACTGCGCCAGCACGTCGAGCAGGTGGACGGACTGCTGGACGACGTCCATCGCGCGGCACGTGCCGACGAGGAACTGCGGCCGCTGCGGGCGCTGCCCCATCGGGCCCTGGCGGACGGCGTGGAGCCCGCGCGGGACGAGAACGGCCGGTTCATGTTCGAGAGCTACAGCAAGTTCCGGGTCGACCCCCGGCGGGTGCAGACGCTGCTGATGGGCGACCAGCTCTACCGCAGCCCCGGCCTGGCCGTCCGGGAGCTGTACCAGAACGCGCTGGACGCGTGCCGGTACCGGGCGGCGCGCACCAGGTACCTGGAGGAGACACGCGAGGACGGCTTCACCCCGGACGAGGACGGATGGCGGGGGCAGATCCGCTTCAAGCAGGATGTGTCGAACGACGGACGCCCGTATCTCGAGTGCTGGGACAACGGCATCGGGATGGGCGAGTCCGAGCTGACCCGGGTCTTCGCCCGCGCAGGCACGCGCTTCACGGACCTCACGGACGTACGCAACGAACGCGGCAGCTGGGAAGCCGTGGGCATCCGCATGTATCCCGTCAGCCGTTTCGGCATCGGCGTGCTCAGCTACTTCATGATCGCCGACGAGATCGAGGTGGTCACGCGGAAGATGGAGGAGGACGGCTCGACCGGGGAGTGCTACAAGGTCGCGATCTACGGGCCCAACCATCTGTTCCGCATCCAGCCGGTCAACGGCCGCAGGGAAGCGGGGACGACGGTGCGGCTGTATCTGCGGGACAGGGCGCCGTCGTGTGTCCAGGAGCTGAAGCGGCTGCTGGGGTTCGCGGAGTTCGACACGTACGCACGTCACCGGGCGCTCACCGCGGAATGGGAAGCCGGGGAGTTCCGGCTGCGGCAGGAGTGGCGCGCGGACGAAGTGGACGAAGGGGACAGTCTGCGTGCTTACGGCAGGCAGGTGCCCGGAGCGCGGGGAGCGGACGCAGGCCCACCGCAGGTGGTCTGGTGCGAGACGGGCGGCGGTGTACTGGTCGACGGGATCCTTACCAGGCCCACGCGGCGGAGAGGGGTCCTCGCGGATGGGGGAAGGCACAGACGGCGTTACTGGGAGCCGGGGACGCCTCGGAACGAAATCCTGCGCGGAGCTGTCGTAAACCTCACCGGGACGCGCGTTCCCAGGCTCTCCATCGACCGTCTGCAGATCCTCGACGACGTGTCGAAGGACGTGGAGAGCCTGCTGCGGGTCGCTGCGGACGATCTGGCCCGCTCGACGTCCCCGCTGCTCGACTTCGAGTGGGTCGCGCAGGTCGCCGGTTCCAGCCCGAAGGTCGCCGACATCATCATCACGGCGGTCATGAGGGCCGGCCGGGTACTCAGGCTGCCTGGCGGCCGTCCCTTCCGGCCGGCTGAGGTGGGCTTCCTCAAAGAGGACCCGGAGCTGATCGCCTGGAGCAGGGGTGACATGGAAAGCGGTGTGGCCAGTCAGGTGCCGGACCACATCCTGTTGTGGCGTCTCATCGCCCATGGCGAGACGGAGCGACTGGTCGAAGTGGTCCCCGAGCTGTCCGAGGTGGGCGCGCTCCTGCCTGCGATGCCTTCGGACGGCACCGTTTTCGACGACTACGGACTGTGGACCGACTTGGACAGCTGGACACCCGGCTACGTCCTCGAAGTGGCTGTACGGACCGGCATCTCGCCCCGGAACATCGTCCTGCGTGCGTCACGCTTGCACACGACCCCCCTTTCGGCCGACCGGTTCCCGGACGCCGAGCCGGATCCTCTCGACCTGGCACTGCTCAGCCGCCGTCTGGACGGGGGGCCGGGCTGGCTCTCCACCGGCGATCCGGTGCCACTGGAGCACTTCATCGTGGCCCAGCTGCGGCACGGCTTGAGCATCTCCGAGAGCGTCCGACGTCTGGAAGCGTACGGATTCGACGTCTCCCTGGCCTCGGGGCTTCCGGAGATGCTCGGGGAGACCGACCTCGAGCTGTTGAGCGTCGACGGCGACTTCGACGACTGGTGGGGCGCCGAGGATCCGGTTCCGCCCGGGCATGTGCTTGCGGTGGCCGGGCGCACGGGACTCACAGTCGCCGCCGTCTGCGAGAGGTTGCGGCAGTACGGCTTGACCGTCAGCGACCTGCCCGAGCAGCAGGGGCCCGATGACCTGCGACTTCTCAGCTGGAACCTGAAGGCGAGACCTGCGTGGATCAGCCCGCGCGGTACGGTTCCGTACGAGCATCTGCTGACAGCTGCGGAGCTGCTCGGCATGGACGTGTCCGCCGTGGCTGCCGTTCTGCGCGCCTACGGCCTGCATCCGCAGACCGTCCCGCCGACCGAGTGGTCGGAGCCGGAACGATTGCTGCTCAGGGCCGTCCGAGCTCCGGACAGGTGGTCCGGGTCTGTGCCCATCAACTGCTCGCGCTTGTGGGACGCGGCGGAGGAGCTCGGGATCTCACTGACGGCTGTGATGGACCAACTGCGCCGGCTCGGCATGGCCGGCCCGTTGACCTTTCCCGAACAGCCGACAGATCTCGACGAAGCGCTCCTCGTTTCCGGCCTGGCCCTCTGGGACCGTCGAATCGATGAAGCAGACGTCTCCATTCGTGAACTGCTCGTGACCGCGCACAGTGTGGGGAAGGATCCGAGCCTGGTCGCTGAGCGCCTGGTGTCGTACGGACTCAGAGTCCCCGCTTACGAGGAGCTGGAGGCGCACGACATCCGCGACGGCCTGCTCCTGCTCAGCTCCGACCTGGACAGCCAGTCTCCCTGGATCGAACCCGAAGGGCCGGTCCGCCTGGGCCACCTCTGTGGCGCCGCCGGCCGCCTGGGCATCACCATCCCCGAGGCCGCCGACCGCCTCCGCCGCCTCGGCCTGGACGTCCCCGACGTCAGGGACATGATCCGCGCCGCGATGGAGAAACTGCCGGGACGCGACGCCCCGAACCCCTAGAGCTCCTTCTCGTACCAGGCCACATCCCAGTACCGCCCGAACTTCCGCCCCACCTCGCGATACGTACCCACGTGCCGGAAGCCGAAGTGTTCGTGCAGGCGGGCCGACGCCTCGTTCGGCTGGGCGATGCCCGCGTATGCGCGGTGGAGGTCCTCGCCTGCCAGGGCCTCGAAGAGGGCTTTGTAGAGGAGCGTGCCGACGCCGCGGCCCGTCGCGTGCGGGGCGAGGTAGATCGTGACCTCCACCGAGGTCGTGTACGCCGGCTTGGGGCGGAAGGCGCTGGATGTGGCGTACCCCAGAATCTCCTGTGAGCCCGGGGCCACGGCAACCATCAGCCGGTGCGGGCCGTCTTCAGGGTGGGAGAGCAGCCAAGGTCGTCGCTCTTCCGGCGTGAAGACTGCGGTATCGAAGGTGATGGGCGTCTCACGTACGTAGTGATTGTAGATGTCCGTGAGGGCTTCGAGGTCGTCCTCGACTCCTGGTCTGACCTGCGCCTCTGTACGTTCCGGCAACACCGTGCCTCCCTCGTGGCGGGACAGGGTACTGCATGATCAGAAAAATTGAGGCGAGGGTTGGGAATTCTGTCCTGATTCCAGTCGTTGTTTCCATCAGATGCCGGGCACCCGGAAGGGTGTCCGAAGCGTCACAGGACCATCCGCTAGCCCACCATCGCAAGGGAGCACGCATGGCAACCCGTGCCGTCGCCCGTCGCAAGGCCTCCGAAGGCGAGACCGTGGACGCGGCAAACAGTGTTCGCGCCCATGGCGGCGAGATCGCCGATCGCGACCTGGTCGGCATGTACCTCGACGAGATCGCGCGCACACCGCTGCTCGATGCCGCCAAGGAGGTCGAGCTGTCCCAGGTCATCGAGGCGGGCGTGTTCGCGCAGCAGATCCTCGACGGTGAGGAGGAGGCCAAGGCCGAAGCCACCCGCGAGGAGCTTCAGGCCCTGGTCGCGGAGGGGGAGCGGGCGAAGGACATCTTCATCCGTTCGAACCTCCGGCTGGTCGTCGCTGTGGCGCGCCGCTACCCGCGCAGCGGTCTCCCGCTGCTCGATCTGGTCCAGGAGGGCAACGCCGGCCTGGTGCGCGCGGTCGAGAAGTTCGACTACCGCAAGGGCTTCAAGTTCTCGACGTACGCCACCTGGTGGATCCGCCAGGCCATCACGCGGTCGATCGCCGACCAGTCGCGGACCATCCGGCTGCCCGTCCATCTGGTCGAGGAGCTGGGCCGGATTCGCCGCGTCCAGCGCGAGTTCAACCGTGAGAACGGGCGCGAACCCGAGCCGTCCGAGATCGCGGCCGAGCTGGGCTCGACCGCGGAGCGCATCACCGACGTGCTCGACTGGGCGCGCGACCCGGTCTCGCTGAACATGTCGGTGGACGACGAGGGTGAGACGCAGTTCGGTGACCTGCTGGAGGACACGTCGGCGGTGTCGCCGGAGCAGTCGGTGCTCACGCTGCTGCGCAGCGAGGAACTCGACGACCTCATCGGCCGGCTCGACCAGCGCACGGCCTCGATCATCAAGATGCGGTACGGCATCGAGGACGGCCGGGAGCGCACGCTGACGGAGGTCGGCAAGGAGCACGGCCTGACGCGCGAGCGGATCCGGCAGATCGAGAAGCATGCGCTGCTGGAGCTGAAGAAGCTCGCACGGCAGACGGGGTTCGACGCGGCGGCGTAACGGTATCCGCGCGGCCGGGGCGTGATTCCGGCCGGGCGGCGGGCGCCTTGGTCGTAGGACTTGGCGGTGTTCCGTCGCTTCAACCCTCCGGGTCCGGGGCACAAGACCTCCGGGTCCTCCGCAGGCATGGGCCGGGCCGTAGGGTCCGCGCCCCGCAGAGCCGAGTCCCGACGCACTCCCCCCGGCGCCGGGACTCTCCCCGAGCCGGGCTTCGGCGCCACTCCCCCCTGGCGCCGGGGCCCGGCTCCTCCCTGTCCGTGGGCAGGTCTCCCCGTGCCGTTTCCGGGCAGGGGCGGGCTGACGGGTCGCCCCGGACCTGAACCCCGGGGCGGCCCGGATGGCAGATTGTGCCACAGCGGCATAACCTGCCGTTCGTGACCGGTACCAAGCGTGTGACCAGGACTTCGTCCGGCCGCACGGAGCAAGAACCCGAGGGCGCGTCCGCGAGCCGCCGGAGCGTGTCCCGGGACGAACGTGATGCGTCCATGAACGAACGTGACGCGTCCGCGAACGAACCTCACGCATCCCTGAGCGAACGTGACAGGTCCTCGAACGAACGTGGAACGTCCGCGAACGACGTCAGCGCATCCATGAACGAACGCGGCACCTCCCTGACCGAGCGCCGTAAGGCAGCGACCCGCATGGAGATCGCCCGTGCCGCCGCGAAGCTCTTCATGGCGAACGGCCTGCGGGCCACCCGGGCCGAGGACATCGCCCGTGCCGCGGGGGTCGCCCCGCGCACCTTCTACCGCTACTTCGCTACCAAGGAGGAGGCGCTCGCCCCGCTGTTCACGGCGGGTGCCCACAGGTGGGCGGAGGCCGTCCGGGACGCCCCCGACGATCTCCCCGTCGCCGCCGCCCTGCACCACGCGGCGGTCAGCACGCTGACCCCCGGTGTCGGCGTCTCCGCGACATCCCTGGAGTGGGTCCGCGCCCTTCTTCGTCTCATCGACACCAACCCCGCGCTCACCAAGGTCTGGGCGGAGATCTGCCGTGCGGCGGAACAGGAGCTGGCCGAGGTGATGGCCGTACGGATGGGGGCTGGTGACGGAGCGTCGGCACAGATCGCCCCGGACCTCCGTTTCGCCGCCGCCGTCGCCAGTGCCGCCGTCCGCGTGGCCATGGAGAGCTGGGCCACGGGCGACGAACCGGCCGGCGGTCCGCAAGGGCCGGCCGCTCTCGCCGTACGCAACCTCGAAGCCCTGCGGGACTTCGTGTGGAAGAGCGGCTGAGCCGGGCCCCTCAGAGCTCTCGTGCGTCCGCCGCCCGTGTCATACGTGCCCCCAAGTCCCGTACGCACGCGACCAGTTCGGACGGACGGTGCACCGTGAACTCGCAGTCGACCAGGGCGAGCCGCACCGCCAGCCACTCCACGGAGTCGCTCACCGCGCCACGCAGCCGGCAGCTGTCCTCGCCGAGCGGCTCGGGCGCGTCGAACCACCGGGGCAGACGCGCCGCGACAAAGTCCGCGGGCGCGGCGAAGGTCGCCTCGAACTCGTAGGTCTCCTGCCGCTGGTACATCGACCGGCGCAGATACTCCGCCGCGTTGCCCGCCGGCAGCTCCCTCGGTGCGAACCGCGCGCCCGTCGCGAACGGCTCGGTGACCCGGTCGACCCGGAACGTACGCCAGTCCTCGCGCTCCAGGTCGTATGCGACGAGGTACCAGCGGCGTCCGGTCGACACCAGCCGGTACGGCTCTGTGAGGCGCCGTGAGGGTGTTCCGTCCCCGGAGCGGTACGCGAACCGCAGCCGCTCGTGGCCCGCGATCGTCGAGGCCATCACGGTCAGTGTCTCGGGCGCGATGCTCGCCCCGTCGCCACTGGTGAGGGGGGTGGTGGCGGCCTGGAGCGTGGACACGCGGTGGCGCAGCCGGCTCGGCAGCACCTGTTCCAGCTTGGCCAGGGCCCGTACGGACGCCTCGTCCACGCCCTCGACCGCGTGCCCGGCGCCGGCGCGCAGCCCGACCGCGATCGCCACGGCCTCCTCGTCGTCGAGCACGAGCGGCGGCATGGCCTTCCCGGCGACCAGCCGGTACCCGCCGTCGGCCCCCTTGCTGGCCTGGACCGGATAGCCGATCTCGCGCAGCCGGTCGATGTCCCGCCGGACCGTGCGCCGGGACACTCCGAGCCGCTCGGCGAGCTCGCCGCCCGGCCATTCGCGCGGGGTCTGGAGCAGAGAGAGCAGCTGGAGGAGCCGAGCCGGAGTGTCGGTCGTCATGAGTTCGAGGATGCCTGAGAACTAGGACGTGATCTGACCTAATGCACTCCTAATGTCGAAGCATGACCTCCACCGAGACCACTCTCAGCAGCAGCCCTGCGGGCGCGGGCGACCGCCGTCGCTGGTTCGCCCTCGCCATCGTGATGACCGCCGCCTTCATGGACCTGGTGGACGTCACGATCGTCAACATCGCGATCCCGTCGATCCAGCGGGACGCGGGTGCGTCGTTCAGCCAGATCCAGTGGATCACCGCGGGTTATGCGCTCGCCTTCGCCGCCGGGCTCATCACCGGCGGCCGGCTCGGCGACATCCACGGCCGCAAGCGTCTGTTCCTCATCGGCATAGGCGGTTTCACGCTCGCCTCGGCCCTGTGCGGCTTCGCCGCGAATCCGGAGATGCTCGTCGCCTCGCGGATCCTGCAGGGTGCGATGGCCGCGATGATGGTGCCGCAGGTGCTGTCGATCGTGCACGCCACCTTCCCGGCGCACGAGCGGGGCAAGGTCTTCGGCCTGTTCGGCGCGATCGTCGGGCTCGGGGCCGTCTCCGGTCCGCTGCTGGGCGCACTGCTCACCGAGTGGAACCTGTTCGGCCTCGAATGGCGGCCCATCTTCCTCATCAACCTGCCGGTCGGCATCGCGGCCTTCGCCCTGGGCCGTCGCTTCATCAGGGAGTCGAAGGCGCCGCGGGCCCTGCGTCTCGACCTCGTCGGCGTCGCCCTGGTCACCCTCGGTCTGCTGATGCTGCTCTACCCGCTCACCCGTGGCCGCGAGCTGGGCTGGCCGCTGTGGGGGTACGCGTCGATGGCGGGCGCGCTCGTCGTCTTCGCGGCGCTGGTGGCGTACGAGAAGCGGAAGACCGCGCGCGACGGTTCCCCGCTCGTCGAGTTGTCTCTCTTCCGGGTGAAGAGCTTCGCGGCGGGCATCGCGGTGCAGACGGTGTTCGGTGTCGGCCTCGGCATCTTCTTCCTGGTCTGGACGCTGTACATGCAGGTCGGGCTGGGCTGGAGCGCGCTGCGGGCCGGGCTGACGGGCGTGCCGTTCTCGATCGCGGTCTCGACGGCGGCCGGGATGTCCGTGCAGAAGCTGGTACCGCGCTTCGGCCGCAAGGTGCTCCAGGCGGGCGCGCTGGTGATGGCGGCGGGCGTCCTCCTCTACATCTGGGAGTCCCACCGGTACGGCCTGGCCATCGCCTCCTGGCAGATGGCGCTGCCGCTGGTGGTCATGGGCGCCGGTATGGGCCTGATCGTCGCCCCGCTGACGGACGCGGTTCTCTCCGAGGTGCCGAAGGAGCACTCCGGCTCGGCATCCGGCCTGATCAACACGGTGCAGCAGATGGGCAACGCGCTGGGCCTCGGGCTCGTGTCGGTGGTCTTCTTCGGCGAGATCGGCGACCGGCTGACCCCGCGGCAGGTGGGCCCGGCCTTCGTGCACGCCTTCCAGCACGCGCTGGGCTGGGTCGTGGCGGTGATGGCGGTGATCTTCCTGCTGATGTTCGCCCTGCCGAAGCGGCCGGCCCAGCATGTGGAGGGTTCGGAGAACGAGGCGGAGGCGGTCGAGGAGCCGGTGCTCGTTTCCTGAGCCGTGCCCTTGTCCTGAGCGGTAGGTCGGTGGCGCCCGGCGGGTCGCGTTCTGCGCGACAACTGCCGGGCGCCGCCGCGTGTGGGGCATGGGACATGCACGTTCTTCGCCCGCCGCAGGATCGATGCCCGTTTGTGTCCGGACCCCCGCCCGAACCTGTTTACTTTTCGGAAATCCGGTCGTAGCCTCCTAGTGAAACCACACGTTCGGGCATGACTCGGAGGCGAACGGACATGTACGCACCGGAGCGGCAGCAGGAGATTCTCCGGCTTGCCCGTGACGGCGGCAGGGTGGACGTGATCTCGCTGGCCGAGGAGTTCCAGGTCACGGCGGAGACGATCCGCCGCGATCTCAAGGCCCTCGACCGCGCCGGCCTCGTGCGCCGGGTGCACGGCGGTGCCATTCCCGTTGGACGCCTGGACTTCGAGCCGGACCTCGCGGAGCGGGAGTCCACCGCGGCCGACGAGAAGGACCGGATAGCGAAGGCGGCGCTTGCGGAGCTGCCGAGTGAGGGGACGATGATCCTCGACGCCGGCTCCACCGTCGCCCGACTTGCGGGGGCCATCCCTCTGGACGCCACGCTCACCGTCGTCACCCACAGCCTGCCCACCGCGGCCCGCCTCGCGGATCACCCGGGGATCCAGCTCCATCTGGTCGGGGGACGCGTGCGGCACCGTACGCGCGCGGCCGTGGACGCCTGGGCGCTGCGCGCGTACGGCGAGATCCGTGCCGATGTCATGTTCATCGCCGCCAACGGCTTCTCCGCCGACCACGGACTGACCACGCCCGACCTCGCCGAGGCCGCCGTCAAGCGCGCCGCGATCCAGGCCGCGCGCCGGGTGGTGCTGCTCGCCGACTCCTCCAAGCACGGCCAGGAGCACTTCGCCCGCTTCGGCGACCTCGGCGATGTGGACCTGCTGATCACCGACAGCGGGCTGAGCCCCGAGGACGCGGCCGCGATCGAGCGCGGTGGCACGGAAGTGGTGCGCGCATGATTCTCACCGTCACCCCGAACCCCTCCCTCGACCGCACCTACGAGGTCCCGTCCCTCGACCGCGGCGAGGTCATCCGGGCCACCGGCGAACGCATGGACCCGGGTGGCAAGGGTGTGAACGTCTCGCGCGCGGTCGCGGCGGCCGGGCAGCGCACGGTCGCCGTGCTGCCCCTGGGCGGTGCGCCGGGCGCGCTCGTCGCCAATCTGCTCCACGCCCAGGGCATCGACGTCGCCGCGGTCCCGATCACCGGAGCCACCCGCTCCAACATCGCCGTCGCCGAGCCCGACGGAACGCTCACCAAGATCAACGCGCCCGGCCCGGAACTCTCCGCCGCCGAGGCCGAACTCCTCCTGGAGGCGGTCCGCGAGCAGTACCGCGCCGCCGACACCACCTGGATCACCTGCTGCGGCAGCCTTCCGCGCGGCCTCGCCCCGTCCTGGTACGCCGATCTGGTCGCCCGCGCCCACGCGGCGGGCGCCCGGATCGCGCTCGACACCTCGGGGCCCGCGCTGATCGAGGCGCTGCGCGAGCGCCCGGACGTGGTGAAGCCGAACGCCGAGGAGCTCGCGGAGGCCGTGGGGCGCCCCCTGGCCACCGTGGGCGACGCGGTCAAGGCGGCCGAGGAGCTTCGGGAGATGGGCGCGGGCGCCGTGCTCGCGAGCCTCGGCGCTGACGGACAGTTGCTCGTGGACGGCGCCGGCACGTGGTTCGGCAGCGCCCGCGTCGATGTCGTACGCTCCAACGTCGGCGCCGGTGACTCCTCCCTCGCCGGTTTCCTGATCGCGGGCGGCGGTGGGCCGGAGGCCCTGGCCTCGGCCGTCGCTCACGGTGCCGCGGCCGTTCAGCTGCCCGGCAGCGTGATGCCGACCCCGGCCGACCTCGACCTCGCCGCCGTGACGGTCACGGCAGGGGTACCCGTGGACCGCGTTCTGACGGAGCCGGTGTCATGAACGTTCTGACCTCCACGACCACGCAACCGTCCCTCGAGCGGCGAGGCTCCCCGTTACTCGCCGCAACCGGGAGGCAGGGCACCCTGAGCCGCCCTGCCGCCCAGCGGAGGCGGGGTTCCCCCGGCCCCGCCTCCGCCACCCCCCACAGGACCCCCGTCCCCACCACCGCCCACGAATCCCCCCGGGCGATACGCGTGCGAAGGAGCCCGCGATGAGCGAGATGATCACCGCGGACCTGGTCGACCTCGACCTGTCCGCCGACACCAAGGAAGCGGCGGCGCGTGCCCTCGCCGAGCGGATGGTGGCCCAGGGCCGGGTGACCGACCTGGACGGCTTCCTCGCCGACGTCGCGGCGCGCGAGGCGCAGATGCCGACCGGCCTCGACGGCGGCATCGGCATCCCGCACTGCCGCAGCGAGCACGTCACCGAGCCGACGCTCGCCTTCGGGCGCAGCGCGCAGGGCATCGACTTCGGCGCCCCGGACGGCCCGGCCGACCTGATCTTCCTGATCGCCGCCCCGGCGGGCGCGGACGACGCGCACCTCACGATCCTGTCGTCCCTGGCTCGTCAGCTGATGAACGCCGAGTTCACGTCCGCGCTGCGGGCCGTGGGCGAGCCGGCGGCCGCGGCCGCTCTCATCCGCGGGGAAGAGGCCCCGGCGGAGGGCGGCTCCGAGGACTCCGCGGTGGCGCCGGCCGGAAAGGCCTCCTCCGGCGCCACCGCGGACGGAACGGCCCCGGTGCCGGGTGCGCGCGTCGAGGACGCGGCTGCCCCGGCTCCGGGCGCCCCCGGTGCCCCGGCCGAGCGTCAGTTCCGTATCGTCGCCGTCACCTCCTGCCCCACCGGCATCGCGCACACCTACATGGCCGCCGAATCGCTGGAGAACGCGGGCCGTGAGGCGGGCATCGAGGTCGTCGTCGAGACGCAGGGCTCGGCCGGCTTCACCCGGCTCGACCCGGCCGTCATCGAGGCCGCCGACGGCGTGATCTTCGCCCACGACGTGCCCGTGCGGGACAAGGACCGCTTCGCCGGCAAGCCGACCGTCGACGTCGGTGTGAAGGCGGGCATCAACCGCCCCGCCGAGCTGATCGCCGAGGTGCGCGACAAGGCCGCGCGCGGCGAGGTCACCGCGGCGGCCGCCCCGGGGACGGGGACGCCGGTGGAGCGTGCCGGTGACGCCGGCGAGGGCTACGGCACCAAGCTGCGCAAGTGGCTGATGTCCGGCGTGAGTTACATGGTTCCGTTCGTCGCCGCCGGCGGTCTGCTCATCGCCCTCGGCTTCGCGATCGGCGGCTACAAGATCAACAAGGCGCCGTCGGTCATGGACCACTTCGTGTGGACCCAGGCGGACAGCTGGGCCGCGCTGATGTTCCAGATCGGCGTGGTGTCCTTCGGCTTCCTCGTTCCGGTCCTGGCCGGCTACATCGCCTACGGCATGGCGGACCGCCCAGGTCTCGTGCCCGGCTTCGTCGGCGGCTCGATCGCCCTGACCATCAACGCGGGCTTCCTCGGCGGTCTGGTGGCCGGTCTCCTCGCCGGTGGTGTGGTGCTGGGGATCCAGAAGGTCAAGATCCCTCCGACCCTGCGCGGCATCATGCCGGTGGTGGTGATCCCGCTGATCTCGGCGGCGGTCGTCGGATTCCTGATGTTCGTCGTCGTCGGAAAGCCCATCGCGTCCGCGCAGAAGGGCCTGACCGACTGGCTGAACGGCCTCACCGGCACCAACGCCGTCCTGCTCGGCGCGCTGCTCGGCCTGATGATGTGCTTCGACCTCGGCGGCCCGGTCAACAAGGTCGCCTACACCTTCGCCACCGCCGGTATCGCGGTCTCCAACCCGAGCGACTCCGCGATGAAGATCATGGCCGCGGTGATGGCCGCCGGCATGGTTCCGCCGTTGGCGATGGCGCTGGCCACGACCGTGCGCGGCAAGCTCTTCACGCAGACCGAGCGTGAGAACGGCAAGGCCGCATGGGTGCTGGGTGCCTCCTTCATCTCCGAGGGCGCGATTCCGTTCGCGGCGGCCGACCCGCTGCGGGTCATCCCCTCGTCGATGGTCGGCGGCGCGATCACCGGTGCCCTGTCGATGGCCTTCGGCGCCACCCTGCGCGCCCCGCACGGCGGCATCTTCGTGGTCCCGCTGATCGGCAACCCGTTCCTCTACCTGATCGCCCTCGTCGTCGGCGTGTGTGTGAGCACGGCCCTGGTGGTGGTCCTGAAGGGCATGCGCAAGCAGAACCCGGAGGCCGCGAAGGATGCGGCGGGGGCGCCGATATCGGCCCGGGGTGACTCCAAGCAGCCGGTCGCTGCCTGATCGGGCTCCTCACCGCAACGTCTGTCGGCCGCAACCCCGCTCGGAGGGGTTGCGGCCGACACGCGTATCCGCAGCTCGATCATCTGCCCGGGTCGGTCTCCCATGCCCCATTACGGCATCTCTGAACCCTTCACGGTGCTCGTCGGATCTGCGATATGCGTCACGGTCCAGGGCTAAAGGCCCGGATCGTGGTGTCTACTTGGGGCATGCCTGCGCACGTGTCGATCCTCCAGCTGTTGGGTGTTCCCGTACTCGCCCTGATCACCGCTGCCTGGATCGTCTACGTGGGACGCGTTGTGCAACGCCGCCGTATCGAGGACGCGGTACGGCGCCACAGCAGGTTGCTCAGGGCCCTGCCCCACCAGCCGCGGACGGGCCCGGAGCTGGAGTCCGTCGAACTCACCCCGGCCGAACGGGACGCCTTCGCAGGCCTTGTACGGCGGTTCGGCGAGGGCCGTTCCTGACGCCGGAGGCGGCGACGGCACTTCGGCCCTGGCTCCGCAGTGTCAGCCGAGCGTTGCCGCGCGCCGTTCCATGGCCTCCCGGGCCGCCTCCTCCGTCGCGTACACCTCGCACATGTGCCGGCCGTCCGGAGTCGCCGTGTGCTCGACCTCCCACAGGGACAGCTCCCGGCCGTCGCGCAGCAGGAACGCGTGCTCGTAGAGCGAGAAGCACAGCCCGCCCTGACCGGCCCGGCACGGCCGTCCGAAGGCCTGCGTGATCTCGTGCGCAAAAGCCGAGTGCAGCAGTAACGTCGCCAGGTCCGCGCCCGGCCGGTCCGGGTTCTCCGCCCGGCGCAGCAGACGGCGAGCGTGGTCGGCCGAGTCGTCGGGCACATACGCGTGCCGGGGCTCGGGGACCGGCGACAGCTGCACCAGCACGGGCAGTTCGAAGTCGGGCGCGTCCGGCGGCAGCGGAAGCCGGGCCGTGGCGGCGCGCAGCTCCTCCTCGTCCACATACACCTCGTGTTCGAGGTGACCGCCCGCCGCGGTGTTGTGAACGAGCTCCCACAGCGTGACCGCCGAGCCGTCCGCGAGCAGCCATGTGTGCCGGTAGGTCTCCCGGTGCAGTCCCGCGCTGTGGTGCGCGGAGTGCAGCGAACTGTCGTACGCCAGCGCGCAGTCGAGCTGCCCTACCGTTTCGTCGGGCAGTTCGAAGGAGTTCAGGGCGCGGCCGAGGAGTCGCGCGAGGTGCTCCTCCGGAGGCTCGGGCGACTCGGGTGGCTCGTACGCTGCCGTCTCGTACGGAACGCTCAAGGCATCTCCCGGCGTTGCTGCATGTCACCTTGTGGGTGCATACCGTAGCCCCTCGGCCGGACATCATGTCCGGGAACCGAGAAAACGTACGGCGGGAAAACGCGCGGGCCGCGCCGGAAGTTCCCGCGCGGCCCGATCGAACGTCATTCTGCCCTGGTCAGACGGCACTTCCCGCGGTCCACTCGCTCCACGGCATGTTCCAGCCGTTGAGCCCGTTGTCCGGCGCGACCGTCTTGTCCGGGGAGTTCTTGACGATCACGACGTCCCCGATGAGCGAGTTGTCGTAGAACCACTTGGCGGTCGTGTCCCCCTGCGCCCCCTGAACGTCGGCGAGCCCGACGCAGCCGTGGCTGGTGCCCTCGCGCCCGAAGGGCGGGTTGCCCTTGTTGTACCAGTAGTTGCCATGGATGAACGTTCCCGAGGTCGTCAGACGCATCGCGTGCGGCACGTCCGGGATGTCGTACTCACCGCCCAGACCGACCGTCTGGCTGTTCATGCGCGTCTGCACGAACTTCTCGGAGATCACCATCTGCCCGTTGTACGTGGTGTGCTGCGCGCTGCCCGTCGAGACCGGGACCGTCTTGAAGGTCTTGCCGTCCCGCACGATCGTCATGGTCTGCGTGTTGGCGTCGACCGTGGAGACCTGCGAGCGGCCGATGGTGAACGTCACGGTCTTCTTCTGCACCCCGTAGACGCCGTTCGCGCCCTGGACCCCGTCCAGGTCGATCTTCATCGTGACCTTGGAGCCCGCCTTCCAGTACTCCTGGGGCCGGAAGTCCAGCCGCTGCGCATCGAACCAGTGCCCCACGACCTGCTGCCCGCTGCTGGAGGTCACCGTGATGTGCGACTGCACGGCCTTCTTGTCGCTGATCGCCTTGTCGAAGGTGAAGGACACCGGCATGCCGACACCGACCGTCGCCCCGTTGTCGGGCGTGTAGGTCCCGATGAAGCTGTTGGCCGAGGTGACCGTGGTGAAGATGGAGTTGGCGGCCGCGGTGCGGTTGGCCGAGTCCTTGGCGGTGGCGGAGATCTCGTACTTCGTCCCGCGCTCCAGCTGCTCCTTCGGCTTCCAGGACGTCCCGTCCGCCGACAGCTCACCCGGAACGGCCGTGCCCGTCCCCGCCACCGTCATCGTCACCTGGGTCAGCTTCCCGTCGCTGACCTTCACTCCGGTCGCGTTGATCGACGCGTCCGTCGAACCGTCCTTCGCGGAGATGGTGATCTTCGCGGTGGAGGTCTTGGCCGAGTTCTTGTCGTCCTTGTCGTCCTTGCCGTTCTTGTTGTCGGCAGTGGCGCTGCCGCCGCAGGCAGTGAGGGTCAGGGCGCCGACCATCAGGGCGGCACAGGCCCCCAGTACGCGCCGCGCTCGCATGTCCGGCGTTGTCACGGGCTTCTCCAGATCGTTGTGTGGTGCGTGGTCCGCTCGAGTACGTGGAGAAAGAGCAGGCGTCGCGAAAAGGGGTTCCCGCAGAACCGCGTTGAACGCCATCAGTGACATAACCGGGACAATCCAGGGAAGCCTGTGCGGAACCTGTGCCTACCGGCTCCCGTACAACTCCTCGTACGACGGCCACGTTCCACCCGGTCCGTCCACCGACTCGGCCGCGCGCACCGCCCGTACGATCGCACGCGTCACGAGGTCCGCGCCCGCCTCGAGTACCTCGTTGAGCGCCAAGGGGCTTGTGGAGGCGAGCGGACGCGCGCCGGTCGCCAGGGCAAACACCGTGTCCCCGTCGTTGAGCAGATGCACCGGCCGCACGGCGCGCGCGATGCCGTCGTGCGCCACACCCGCGAGCTTCTGCGCCTGCGCCTTGGTGAGATCGGCGTCGGTCCCCACGACCGCGACGGTCGTGTTCAGCGGGGGGTGCGGGATCTTCGCGGCGATCTCCGCGAGCCGCCGCTGCGCAGCCTCGTGCACATCGCGCGCCGGGTGGTCGACCCTGCCCTGGAGCATCTCCCCGTACAGGGCGCCGGTTGCCGGATCCACCGCCGAGCCCACCGCGTTGCACACGACCAGGGCCCCCACCGTGACACCCGAGTCGAGCACGGTGCTCGCGCTCCCGACGCCGCCCTTGAGAGATCCGGTCGTCGCTCCCGTGCCCGCGCCGACACAGCCTTCCGCCACGGGTGCGCCCGGCTCGCTCGCGGCGGCCGCCTCGACCGCCGCCCGGCCGACGGCCGCATCCGGCCGGGCCCTGAAGTCGCCGCCGCGTCCCAGATCGAAGATGCAGGCGGCGGGCACGACCGGCACCACCTGCGTCGGCCCGGGGCCGACCCGCACCCCGCGCCCGCGCTCCTCCAGCCAGGCCATCACGCCCGACGCCGAGTCGAGTCCGTACGCGCTGCCGCCCGTCAGGACCACCGCCTCGACCCTCTGCACCAGGTTGCGCGGATCGAGCGCGTCGGTCTCCTTCGTGCCGGGCCCGCCGCCGCGCACGTCCACGGACGCGACCGCGCCACCCTCGGGGGCCAGGACGACCGTGGTGCCGGTGAGCCAGCCGTCCCCGATCCGCGTGGCATGACCCACCCGCAGGCCCGTCACATCTGTCAGAGCGTCAACTGTCATGGGGCCATGATCCTTCGCCACCCGTCGGTCGTGACCTCACGTGCGATGAATTCGAGCCGTCCGTGTCACCGCCGACGCCGACGTACGCTGGGGGTATGAGCAGCACCCCTGCCCGCGAGCCGCGCGACGCCAAGCCCGATCCCAAGGACGCCATCGTCTTCGACGACCCGCTGAGCCGGCAGTCCTCGGACGACACGGACCGGGGATGGGGCGAGGGGTCCGGACCGAGCGGCGACAGCGCCGCCGACCTGGCACGCTTCCTCGACGAGAAGCCGCCCCACCACCTGTGAGCACCTGCCCACCGTCTGTGCAGCCCCGCCGACTGTGAGCCCCGCGGACGGTGAGCCCCGCGGACGGTGAGCCCCGCGGTGGGCTACGGCCTGCCGGGACCCGAGTCGCGCTGCGCCACCAGGGCGTCGCGGATCTCCTTGAGCACCTCCAGTTCGGTCACCTCCATCACCTCGTGCGCGCCTTCCTTCCCCTTGCGGCGGGCTTCCTGCCGGGCCAGGAACTTGGACATCGGCAGAACCATCAGGAAGTAGACGACGGCCGCGGTGATCACGAAGTTGAGCGTGGAGCCGAGGACCGAGCCCCACAGGATGCGGACGCCCGTCGCACTGTCGCCGGTGCCCGTGCACGGAGCCTTGAGGCAGGAGCTGTAACTGTCCAGGCTCTTGGTGCCGAGTGCACCCACCACCGGGTTGATGATCCCCTTCACCACCGAGTTGACGATATTGGTGAACGCGGCGCCGATGACCACCGCGACTGCCAGGTCGACGACGTTTCCGCGCATCAGGAAGGCCTTGAAGCCCTGCCAGACGCCCGGGACCTTCTTCTCGCTCACCAGTGGGCCCCTCCTCGACTGCACAAGCTGTGGAACGAACAGCTCCGCAACCTACGGCAGGGGTACCCGCACCTGTCCACTCCTTCGCCCCCGGCAAGTGCTCCGGCTCCCGGGCGACGAGCTGCCCCTGCCTGCTCAGCACAGCGTCACCGCCAGCCGTGAGGAGGCGCCGGCACCTGCCAGGCGCGTGGCCGTGGTGCGCGGTACGGAGAGCACCACCAGCGCGCCGCTTTCTGCGGGGTCGACGTCCGGCACCCGCGAAACCCGCGCCCCGGCCGCGACCACCTGCGCGGGTCCGGTGCCTTCGGCAGCGATCACATCGACCCGGTCGCCCGGCCGAAGCAGCCGTACCGTCGCCCCGTCCGCGATCCGCACCGGCGCCGTCACCATCTCGACCGCGCGGTGCGGCCGTACGGACTCCGCCGCCGGCGGGTGTGCCGCGGCGTCCGGATGCCCCCGCGCCCCGTCGGAGCCGCGCGGCCCCGCCGTCACCAGCGCGACCGCGGTGACCGCCAGGCCCACGGCCACCGCCCGCCTCCGGTGCCGCACCAGACGCCGCAGCTGATGCAGCCCGCCGCGCACCCGCACGGGAGCGAAGTGCGGCACCGCACATGTCGGAGGCGTGTCCGCCCGTGACGCGAGGTCCGCCTCCGGCGGGCGTACGGAAGCTGCTGCATACGCGGGCGCCACGGAATGGGTCGGGGGCAACGGGCGTAGGGGAATGGAGAGCTGAGCCATGCTGATCACCACCTGCATCGCGAGATCGGGACGCGATCCACGATGAGGCTTCGCGGCGGAGCCCGCCGACGGCCGTGGACTACCGGCCGGTTGTGGACAACTCGCTCACCCGAACGGGACGTTCCGCCTGCCCGCGGTCAGGGTCAGGGCAGCTCGAACCCCGGATCCATCCCGCCCAGTGCCGTTGTGCACAGGCAGTCCCGCTTCTCGTTCGCCGGCAGTCCCGCCACCGCGTCGAACAGCACGCCGCGCAGCCGGTCCACGTTCGCCGCGAACACCTTCAGCACCTCGTCGTGCGAGACGCCCTCGCCGGTCTCGGCCCCCGCGTCGAGGTCGGTGACCAGGGTCAAGGACGTGTAGCAGAGCTCCAGTTCACGGGCGAGCGCCGCCTCCGGGTGGCCGGTCATGCCCACCACGGACCAGCCCTGTGCCTGGTGCCACAACGATTCGGCACGGGTGGAGAACCGCGGCCCCTCGACCACCACCAGCGTGCCGCCGTCCACCGGCTCCCAGCCCTGCCCGCGCGCCGCCTCCAGCGCGGCCCCGCGGCCGACGGGGCAGTAAGGGTCGGCGAGCGAGACGTGCACCACATTCGGCACGGTGCCGTCGGGCAGCGGCAGCCCGTCGAAGAACGTCTGCGTGCGGGCCTTGGTGCGGTCCACCAGCTGGTCGGGGACGAGCAGTGTGCCGGGACCGTACTCGGGGCGCAGCCCGCCCACCGCGCACGGGCCGAGCACCTGCCGTACACCGACGGAGCGCAGTGCCCACAGATTGGCGCGGTAGTTGATGCGGTGCGGCGGCAGATGGTGGCCGCGGCCGTGGCGGGGGAGGAAGGCGACCCGCCGGCCGGCTATCTCGCCGAGGAACAGGGAGTCGCTGGGTGCCCCGTACGGGGTGTCTACCTGGACCTCGGTCACGTCGTCGAGGAAGGAGTAGAAGCCCGAGCCGCCGATGACACCGATCTCTGCGTTCGCCATGACGAGCACAGTAGCTGGCTCCGGAAACACCGAGGACCCCGCCGTCGTACGACGGCAGGGTCCGGGCGAAGGGCCTTAAGCGGCGGAGCTGGAGGAAGTGCTCGTGGACGACGAGCTCGACGAACCGGACGAGCTCGACGAACCGGACGAGTCGGACGACGAGGAGGAGCTGGACGACTTCGACGACGCCGGGCTGCTGCTCGACGACGAGCCGCGGCTGTCGTTGCGGTAGAAGCCGGAGCCCTTGAAGACGATGCCGACGGCGGAGAACACCTTCTTGAGGCGGCCACCGCAGTTGGGGCACTCGGTCAGGGCGTCGTCGGTGAACTTCTGCACCGCCTCGAGGCCCTCGCCGCACTCGGTGCACTGGTACTGGTAGGTCGGCACTTGTCTTCCTCCTGGCACTCTGACTCGATGAGTGCTAACGACGGTCCATAGTGACGTATTCCTCGGGATCAGTCCACCGTCACCGGCGTGCGGTGACCGACGCCACGTGCGACGGTGCGGCCGTGCGAACGTGTCGCCAGCCGTGACCGGAGGGACACCAGGGTCACCAGTGCCAGCACGGTACCGGCCATCGGGACGAGGAAGCCGGCGCCGCCCCAGAGGCGGTCCTCCAGCTGCCCGGCCACCGTGACGGCGGCCGCCTGGCCGAGCGCGACCGCGCCGGTCAGCCAGGTGAAGGCCTCGGTGCGGGCACCGGCCGGGACCAGACCCTCGACCAGCGTGTAGCCGGTGATCAGCGCAGGCGCGATGCACATGCCCACCAGGAGGCCGAGGCCGGCCAGGGCGGCCACGGAGTGCGCGGTCCACAGGCCGGAGGCTGCCAGCGCGAGGCCCGTGTAGCCGATGACGAGACGGCGCTGGGGAGCGGACTTCCAGGCGACCGCGCCGCACACGATGCCCGAGAGCATGTTGCCGGCGGCGAAGACGCCGTACAGGACGCCGTTCAGGCCGGGCTCGCCGATCGACTCGCTGAACGCGGCGAGCGAGACCTGCATACCGCCGAAGACGGAGCCGATGCCCAGGAAGGTCACGACCAGCACACGCACCCCGGGGACGCGCAGCGCGGAAGCGTGCTCCACGCGCGCGTGCGTCACGGAGGCGACGGGCGGCTGCGTGCTCTTCTGCGCCGCGAACAGCACACCGCCGACCAGCGTCAGCGTCGCCTCGGTGAGCAGGCCCGCGGCCGGGGCCACGGTGGTGCACAGGGCCGTCGCCAGCAGCGGGCCGAGCACGAAGGTCAGCTCGTCGGTGACGGACTCGAAGGCAGCCGCCGTCGTCATCAGGGGCGAGTCCTGGAGCTTCACGCCCCAGCGGGCGCGCACCATGGGGCCGATCTGCGGCACCGAGGCGCCGGTCGGGACGGCCGCGGCGAACAGTGCCCACAGGGGCGCATGGGCCAGCGCGAGCGCTGTCAGGGACGCGGCCGACAGGGCGTGCACCAGGACGCCGGGGAGCAGCACGGCACGCTGGCCGTGGCGGTCGGCGAGACGGCCGCTGTACGGCGCGAACAGTGCCATGGAGACGCCGGTGGCCGCCGCGACGGCGCCCGCGGCCCCGTACGAGCCGGTCGTGTGCTGGACGAGCAGCACGATGGAGAGGGTGAGCATCGCGAACGGCTGACGCGCCGCGAAGCCGGGGAGCAGGAACGTCCAGGCGCCGCGGGTGCGCAGCAGCTGTGCGTAGCCCGGACGGGACGACTTCGAGGTGACCGTGGACGCCACGGCCCGTGCCTTTCTGCCGCCTGGTAGCGCGGTTCCTTTACCGGACCCGGGCGCCGAGAGCTGTCCTCTTGCGCGGACTGCGGTAGATGCCGGCGCCCACAGCTCAGGGCGTCCCGACCGCCATACGGTCGCGCCAGCTCTGCGTCAGGCAGAGTTGGTTCGATCAGGTGCGCCTTGATTGTACAGGGGCAAAGGGCCGGGACGCCTGTGAAACGGGGCACCATGTGTGCCTTCACCTGGGATTATCTGGGGTGTGAACCGTACGAAACGTGTCCTTAACGTCTGCCGGGCGTCCCGTTCCCGTTCGTTCCCAGCCACCCGGCCAGCTTGCCGCCCTGGCCTACGGCCCGCAGACGCTTCTCCGCCGCGTCGCGGACCTGGTCCGTGGCGACCACGAGGAGTTCGTCCCCGTGCCGCAGCACCGTCGTGGGCAGTGGCACAAACGATTTTCCGTCCCGGACGACGAGCGTGACCGCGGCCCCGGCCGGCAGCCGCAGCTCGTTGATCTCGACGCCGTGCATCCGCGAACCCTCGGGGATCGCGACGGACAGCAGATGTCCGCGCAGCCGCTCCAGGGGCGCCGACTCGATGCCGAGGTCGGCGGCCTCCGGGCCCTCGCCCAGGCGCAGTGTGCGCGCCACCCACGGCAGCGTCGGCCCCTGGACCAGGGTGTAGACGACGACCAGCACGAAGACGATGTTGAAGATGTGGCGGCTGGCGTCGACGCCGTTCACCATGGGGATCGTCGCCAGGATGATGGGCACCGCACCGCGCAGCCCGGCCCATGACATCAGTGTCTGTTCCTGCCATGGCAGCCGGAATGGCGTCAGGCTCACCACCACGCTCAGTGGGCGGGCCACCGCGGTCAGTACAAGGCCGATGACGAGGGCGGGCAGGACGTCGTCACCCAGATCGTGCGGGGTCACCAGCAGACCGAGCAGGACGAACATGCCGATCTGGGCGATCCAGCCGAGCCCCTCGGCGAAACCGCGCGTCGCGGGCCAGTGCGGCAGCTTCGCGTTGCCCAGCACCATCGATGCGAGGTAGACGGCGAGGAAGCCGCTGCCGTGCGCCAGCGCGCCGGCCGCGTAGGCCGTGACCGCGATGGCCATGACGGCGATCGGGTAGAGGCCGGAGGCGGGCAGTGCCACATGCCTGAGACCCCAGGAGCCGAGCCAGCCCACGGCGAGGCCGATGGCGGCGCCGATGGCGAGTTCCAGGAGTATCACGCCCAGCAGCACATACCAGTGCTCCACCGGGCCGGCCGTGGAGAACGCGACGACAAGGATGACCACCGGGGCGTCGTTGAAACCGGACTCGGCCTCGAGGACACCCGTCACGCGCGCGGGTAGGGGGACTCGCCGCAGCACCGAGAAGACCGCCGCAGCGTCGGTCGACGACACCACCGCTCCGATGATGAGTGACTGCCGCCACTCCAGACCGCTCAGGTAGTGCGCGCCGGCGGCTGTGACGCCGACGCTCACCGCGACGCCGACGAGCGCCATGGAGGAGGCCGCCGGGAGGACCGGTTTGATCTCTTTCCATTTCGTGCCGAGACCGCCCTCGGCCAGGATCACGACCAGGGCCGCGTAGCCGATGACCTGGGTCAGCTCGGCGTTGTTGAAGTGGATGCCGCCGATCCCGTCCTGGCCCATGGCGATGCCGATGCCCAGGTAGACGAGCAGGCTGGGGAGCCCGCTGCGCGACGAGATGCGAACCGCTGCCACCGCGATGAGCAGAACGAGCGAGCAGACGAGCAGGAGCTGGTTGAGGTGGTGGACAGTCAGCGGCCGTTCCCTTCTCGCCAATACGGGCGCCGCAGCGCGAACGCCTCGATCCGAGCATGTGAAGCCCGGTGCTGCCGCGGACTTCGGTACAACTACTTCATTAGCTTACCTAAGTCTTGACGGTTTCTTGACGCTTCAGGGCGCATGATCGAACTCCCGTCCGGGCCGGTTCCCGACTCCGCGTCAAGGCGGGCCGGGCCCTGCGCCTATGGTTGCTCCAGCGCTCAGTAGAAAGCACAGCCCGCCCTGCCGCTCGTGTTAGGACAGCAAGGACAGCGATGCCCCCCAACACCACCGCCTCTTCCGGCCAGAAGCCCGGCAAGTCCGGCAGGAAGAAGGGGCGCAGAGCCCGTCTGCTCTTGATCGTCCTGGTTCTGGCCCTCGTGGGAGGCTTCGGTTACGGCGGGTACTGGTCCGTCAGCACCGTGCGCGCCTCCTTCCCGCAGACCAGGGGTTCGATCACCCTCGAAGGACTGTCGGGCCCTGTCGACGTCAAGCGCGACGGCTACGGGATCCCGCAGATCTACGCGTCGTCCGACGAGGACCTGTTCATGGCGCAGGGCTACGTCCAGGCGCAGGACCGCTTCTACGAGATGGATGTGCGCCGCCACATGACGTCCGGGCGTCTGTCCGAGATGTTCGGCAAGAGCCAGGTCAAGAACGACGAGTTCCTGCGCACCCTGGGCTGGGACCGGGTGGCTCAGAAGGAGTACGACACCAAGCTGTCGGCCTCCACGAAGAAGTACCTCCAGGCGTACGCCAAGGGTGTCAACGCATATCTGAAGGGCAAGGACGGCAAGGACATCTCCCTGGAGTACGCGGCCCTGGGATTCACCAACGACTACAAGCCCGAGGCGTGGACCCCCGTCGACTCGGTCTCCTGGCTCAAGGCGATGGCCTGGGACCTGCGCGGCAACATGCAGGACGAGATCGATCGCTCCCTGATGACCAGCCGGCTCGGCCCGAAGCAGATCGCGGACCTGTACCCGGACTACCCGTACAGCCGCAACAAGCCGATCGTCCAGGAGGGCGAGTACCACACCGTCACCAAGACGTTCGAGCAGAGCGCCTCGACGGGCACGCAGTCCTCGACCGGGACCTCGACGTCGACCGGGGCCGCGACCTCCACCGGGGCCTCGTCGTCGACCGGGACCTCGGCCTCCTCGTCCCTGCAGAGCCAGCTCGCGGGCCTGACCAAGGTCCTGGACACCGTTCCGACGGCCGTCGGCGTGAACGGCAACGGCATCGGCTCCAACTCCTGGGTCGTCGACGGCAGGCACACCATCACCGGCAAGCCGTTGCTGGCGAACGACCCGCACCTGTCGGCCTCGCTGCCGTCCGTCTGGTACCAGATGGGCCTGCACTGCACAGCCGTCTCCAGCAAGTGCCAGTACGACGTCACCGGGTACACCTTCGCCGGTATGCCCGGTGTGATCATCGGACACAACCAGAACATCGCCTGGGGCATGACCAACTCCGGCGTCGACGTCACCGACCTCTACCTGGAGAAGCTGTCCGGCGACGGCTACCTGTTCGACGGCAAGGTGAAGCCGTTCACCACCCGCGTCGAGACGATCAAGGTCGCCGGGGCCGACCCCAAGCAGATCGTCGTCCGTGAGACGAACAACGGGCCCCTGCTGTCCGACCGCGACGACGAGCTCGTCAAGGTCGGCAAGAAGGCGACCGTCGACACCGCGGCGCCCGACCGCGGCGACGGCTACGCCATCGCGCTGCGCTGGACCGCACTGGACCCCAGCACCTCCATGGACGCCGTCTTCGCCATCGACAGGGCGTCGAACTGGAAGGAGTTCCGCACGGCGTCCCAGTCCTTCGACGTGCCGTCGCAGAACCTGATCTACGCCGACACCAAGGGCAACATCGGCTACCAGCTGCCCGGCAAGATCCCCACCCGAGCCTCCGGCGACGACGGTTCGCTCCCGGCGCCCGGCTGGGACTCCAAGTACCAGTGGACCGGGTACATCCCGAAGGCCGCCCTGCCGTACGAGTACAACCCGAAGCGCGGCTATATCGTCACCGCCAACCAGGCCGTGATCGACAAGGACAAGTACCCCTACACGCTCACCACGGACTGGGGCTACGGCACGCGCAGCCAGCGGATCACCGACCTGATCGAGTCGAAGATCAAGGGCGGCGGCAAGATCTCGACCGACGACATGCGGCAGATGCAGCTCGACAACAGCAGCGAGATCGCCAAGCTCCTGGTGCCCAAGCTGCTCAAGATCGATGTCGCCGACAAGCACGTCCGTGAGACGCAGAAGCTGCTGGAGGGCTGGGACTACACCCAGGACGCCGACTCGGCGGCGGCCGCCTACTTCAATGCCGTCTGGCGCAACATCCTCAAGCTCGCCTTCGGCAACAAGCTGCCCAAGGAGCTGCGGGTCGAGGGCCAGTGCCTGTGGGTCGAGCCGGCCGACAACACCGGGCCCGCGGACGCGGACCGGAAGGTGCGCGAATGCGGCGAGCGCGACGCGGACCAGGCGCAGCCGGACGGCGGCGACCGCTGGTTCGAGGTGGTGCGCAACATCATCGACGACGAGAGGAACGACTGGTGGCAGACGCCCAAGACGCGCACCCGGAAGGCCACCACGACGCGTGACGAGCTGTTCGCGCGCGCCATGGAGGACGCGCGCTGGGAGCTGACCGCCAAGCTCGGCAAGGACATCGACACCTGGAGCTGGGGCCGGCTGCACCGCCTGTTCCTGAAGAACCAGACGCTGGGCACCGACGGTCCCGGCTTCCTGCAGTACATGCTCAACCGCGGCCCCTGGAAGCTCGACGGTGGCGAGGCGACCGTGAACGCCACTGGCTGGAACGCGGCGGGCGGCTACGGCGTCGTCTGGGTGCCGTCGATGCGGATGGTGGTCAACCTGGACGACCTCGACAAGTCCAAGTGGATCAACCTCTCGGGTGCCTCCGGGCACGCCTACAGCGCCCACTACACCGACCAGACGGACAAGTGGGCCAATGGTGAGCTGCTGTCGTGGAGCTTCTCGAAGAGCGCGGTCGACAAGAGCACGACCGACACGCTGGTACTCAAACCCTGACGGTCGCCATCCGGTGAATCCGGCCACCGTTGGTGAAACCGCCCTCCACGCGCGCGTGGAGGGCGGTTTCACATGACAGGGGATTTCAGGGCCTGTGTGAAGGTCCGCCGAAGCGGCGCACGCCCGACGGCGTCACCACCGCGTGCACCGGACGGTCGTGCGCCTCTTCGGGAACGCGCTCGACGACCTCGGCGTCGTACAGGAGCACCACCAGCGCGGGGTCGGCACCCGCACGCTCCAGTCGGGCCAGTACGCGGTCGTACGAGCCTCCACCGCGTCCCAGGCGCATGCCGCGCGCGTCGACGGCCAGTCCGGGCAGCAGCACGGCGTCGGCCTGCTGGACGGCTTCGGGGCCGAGGCGCTCGCCCGCGGGCTCCTGAAGTGCCATCTTCCCGCCGTGCTGGATACGTACGAGAGAGCCGGGCCCGTCGTATGCGCCCCAGTCGAGGTCGTTGTCCGGCAGAAGCACCGGGAGCAGCACGCGCACGCCCCGCGCGCGCAGCGCGTCCAGGAGCACGAGGGTGCCGGGTTCGCTCCCCACGGAGACGTACGCCGCCACCGTGCCCGCGTCTGCAAGCTCGGGCAGCTCCAGTGCCCGCCGGGCGAGCACGGCCGCAGCTTCGCGCACGTCATCGGCCGTAAACGCGCTTCTCACCGCAAGGAACCCTCGCCGCAACATTCGCTTGTCAGGCTCGGTCTCGTCCTCCATGGGAACCACAGGTCAGGCCTTACCTTTCTCAATGCGCTCATATGAGAGCAAATTAATCAGGGCCACAGATTCCGCACATATCCACCGGTTATGGTTGCGGGCATGACTGAGTCTCACCCCAGGATCACCAAGGCTGTCATTCCCGCAGCAGGCCTTGGCACCCGGTTCCTGCCGGCCACCAAAGCCACCCCCAAAGAGATGCTGCCGGTCGTCGACAAGCCCGCGATCCAGTACGTGGTCGAGGAGGCTGTGTCCGCGGGGCTCGACGACGTCCTGATGGTCACCGGCCGCAACAAGCGTCCCCTCGAGGACCACTTCGACCGCAACTACGAGCTCGAGTCGGCCCTGGAGAAGAAGGGTGACGCGAAGCGGCTCGCGAAGGTCCGGGAGTCCAGTGACCTGGCCACCATGCACTACGTCCGCCAGGGCGACCCCAAGGGACTCGGTCACGCCGTTCTGTGCGCAGCCCCGCATGTCGGCCACGAGCCCTTCGCCGTCCTCCTCGGCGACGACCTGATCGACCCGCGTGACCCGCTGCTGGCCCGTATGGTCGACGTCCAGGAGCAGTCCGGCGGCAGCGTCATCGCGCTCATGGAGGTCGCTCCGGAGCAGATCCACCTCTACGGGTGTGCGGCCGTCGAGCCCACCGAGAACGGTGACGTCGTCAGGGTGACCGGCCTGGTGGAGAAGCCCGACCCGGCCGACGCGCCGTCGAACTACGCGGTCATCGGCCGCTATGTCCTCGACCCGAACATCTTCGACATACTGCGCAAGACGGAGCCCGGCCGCGGCGGCGAGATCCAGCTCACCGACGCCCTCCAGCAGCTCGCCGAGGACGAGAAGGTCGGCGGCCCCGTGCACGGCGTGGTCTTCAAGGGCCGCCGTTATGACACCGGCGACCGTGGCGACTACCTGCGTGCCATTGTCAGACTCGCATGCGAACGTGAAGACCTGGGCCCGGACTTCCGGACCTGGCTTCGCAGTTACGTAGCCGAGGAGATGTAGCGATCTTGAGCGCCGCCGCGACCCGCACCACCGGCCAGGACCACCTCTGGTCGGTGGACGAACACCTGGAGGACATCCTCGCCACCGTCCGCCCGCTGGAGCCCATCGAGCTGCAGCTGCTCGACGCGCAGGGCTGCGTGCTGGTCGAGGACGTCACGGTGCCGGTCTCGCTGCCGCCGTTCGACAACAGCTCGATGGACGGTTACGCGGTGCGGGTGGCGGACGTCGCGGGCGCGAGCGAGGAGTTCCCGGCGGCTCTCACGGTGATCGGGGACGTCGCGGCGGGCTCGGCCGATCGGCTCCATGTGGGGCCCGGCCAGGCCGCGCGCATCATGACGGGTGCGCCGCTGCCGCCCGGCGCCGAGGCCGTCGTGCCCGTGGAATGGACCGACGGCGGGCTGGGCGGCGGCCCCGTCTCCGGGATGCGCGCCCGCAGCCTGTCCCCGGAGGGCGCCTCCGGGCAGGTGCGGGTCCACCGGCCGGCCGAGGCAGGCGCGCACGTGCGCGCGAAGGGCAGCGACGTGAAGGCCGGTGACCGCGCCCTCGAAGCCGGCACCGTCCTCGGCCCGCCGCAGATCGCGCTGCTCGCCGCGATCGGCCGTGGCACGGTACGGGTGCGCCCGCGCCCGCGCGTCGTCGTGCTGTCCACCGGCAGCGAACTCATTCAGCCCGGCGAGCAACTGGCCGCCGGCCAGATCTACGACTCCAACAGCTTCGCCCTCACCGCCGCGGCCCGGGACGCCGGGGCCATCGCGTACCGGGTCGGCGCGGTCGCCGACGACGCGGACACGCTCCGCTCCACCATCGAGGACCAGCTCGTCCGGGCCGACCTCGTGGTCACCACCGGAGGGGTCAGCGTGGGGGCGTACGACGTCGTCAAGGAGGCACTCTCCTCCGTCGGCGACGCGGACGAGGCAGGCAGCGGCATCGATTTCCGCAAGCTCGCCATGCAGCCCGGCAAGCCCCAGGGCTTCGGCTCCATCGGCCCCGACCACACCCCGCTGCTCGCGCTGCCGGGCAACCCTGTGTCGTCGTACGTCTCCTTCGAACTGTTCGTACGCCCCGCGATCCGCACCCTGATGGGCCTCAAGGACGTGCACCGCCCCCGGGTCAGGGCCGTCCTGCAGTCGGAAAAGGCACTGACCTCCCCCGCGGGCCGCCGGCAGTTCCTGCGCGGCACGTACGCCGACGGCACGGTGACGCCGGTCGGCGGCGCAGGATCGCACCTGATCGCGGCCCTCGCACACGCCGACGCACTGATCGTCGTCCCCGAGGACGACACATCGGTCGAGCCGGGCACCGAGGTCGAGGCGGTCCTGCTCGACTGACCGGGCTGGACCTGCGGCGCGTCGCCCTACCCGGGGGTGCGCTCGGCGGTGTTCTGGCCGGGCGTCTGGGGGGTGTTCCGCCGGGCGGTCACCTTGGCCGCAGTGACGGGGGCAGTCCCGGCGGGCCGTCGTTGGTCAGCGGATGGCCGGGGACGGCGGGCCTTGCCCGGCCCGGGTGACCGGGTTCGGGGCCGCTCTCTGCTTCGGTGTCCGGGGCCGGGGCCGGGCCCCCTCCCTGCTTCGGTGTCCGGGCGATGGCCGGGACGGCCGGGCCTTGGCCGGGCCGAGTGTCCCGGTTCGGGGGGTTCGCCCTCCGGGTGGACGGGGCCTGGAGTCCTGTCCTTCGGGATGGGTGGCCGGTCCGTGGGACCTTGGGCGGCTGAGCGTGCCGGGTTGGAGGTACCGTGTCGCGCACAGCAGGCCCGCGCGCCGCACCGCGCCGGGCCCGGACCGGGAGCGCCGCAGCACATGAGTACGCAGGACCGACTGACCCACATCGACGACGCGGGAGCAGCCCGCATGGTCGACGTCTCCGGGAAGGACGTCACCGCGCGCACCGCGCGCGCCAGCGGCCGCGTGCTGGTCTCGCCGCGCGTGGTCGAGCTGCTGCGTGGCGAGGGCGTCCCCAAGGGCGACGTGCTCGCCACGGCGCGCATCGCGGGCATCATGGGCGCCAAGCGCACGCCGGACCTGATTCCCCTGTGCCATCCGCTCGCGATCTCGGGTGTGAAGCTGGATCTGTCCGTCGCGGACGACGCCGTCGAGATCACGGCCACCGTGAAGACCACCGACCGTACAGGCGTCGAGATGGAGGCGCTCACCGCGGTCAGTGTCGCGGCGCTGACCGTGATCGACATGGTCAAGGCGGTCGACAAGGGGGCGGTGATCACGGACGTGTGCGTGGAGGAGAAGACGGGCGGGAAGTCGGGCCACTGGAGCCGGGCATGACGGCACCGCTCGAACCGCCGATCGGCGACGCCCTCACGGCGCCGTACTCGGCCCTGGTGGTGACCGCGTCGAACCGCGCGGCGGCAGGCGTGTACGAGGACAGGGGCGGGCCCCTGATCGCGGAGGCGCTCACCCGGTTCGGCTTCGCGGTCGACGGACCCTGGGTGGTCCCGGACGGCGACCCGGTGGAGAACGCGCTGCGGGCCGGTTCCCGGGCGGGCTACGACGTGATCGTGACGACCGGCGGCACCGGCCTGACGCCCACCGACCGCACCCCCGAGGCGACCCGGGCGGTGATCGACTACGAGGTACCGGGCATTCCCGAGGCCATCAGAGCGTTTGGAACAGAGAAAGTGGCCACCGCTGCGCTCTCGCGGGGACTCGCCGGAGTTGCCGACGGGACGTTGATCGTCAACCTGCCGGGATCCACCGGCGGGGTGAAGGACGGACTGGCCGTCCTGGAACCCCTGTTGGTGCACGCCGTCGACCAGATCCGCGGCGGTGACCACACCAGGGCCGACACGGGCGGGTCCCCGGTCGGCGAGGACCGCTCCAGACCGAGTGGGGGTGCGAGCTGAACAGCCCATCCTGGCCCGTCGAGCTGGCGGACGGCGATGTCGTCCTCCGGCCGATAAAGCTGCGCGACCAGCGGGCCTGGCGCGAGGTCAACCGCCGCAACCGGGAGTGGCTGCGGCCGTGGGAGGCGACCATTCCGCCGCCCACGCCCAGCGGCCCGATAGCGCACCGGCCGACCTACCGCCAGATGGTCCGGCATCTGCGCAGCGAGGCCAACGCGGGCCGGATGCTGCCCTTCGTCATCGAGTACCAGGGGCGGCTGGTCGGGCAGTTGACGGTGGCCGGGATCACCTGGGGCTCGATGTGCTCGGGGCACGTCGGGTACTGGGTGGACCAGGCGGTCGCGGGCCGCGGTGTGATGCCGACGGCCGTCGCACTGGTCGTCGACCACTGCTTCCGGGCGGTGGGGCTGCACCGCATCGAAGTCTGCATTCGCCCCGAGAACGGGCCGAGCCGCCGGGTGGTGGAGAAACTCGGATTCCGGGAGGAAGGGCTCCGGCCGCGTTATCTCCACATCGACGGTGCCTGGCGGGACCATCTCGTCTTCGCGCTCACCGCGGAAGAGGTGCCCGAGGGGTTGCTCGCACGCTGGAACCGGGCACGCTCACAGCAGACGCGCGCGCGGACCACGGGTTCTCACGCGCAGGGCCCGAGCGCGGATCCGAGCAAGCCGGCGCACCCCGGAAAATAAAAAATATGTTCGAAATTGATCGCGCGGCGATCGCCTCGGGCCAATGAATTAGCGGTCCCGTTGGCCTGCTGATCGCATCGGTCCCAAAAAAAGTTCGAAATATCAGCCAGATCGTGCGACACACCGGCCCAATTGGCAGATGGCCTCACGCAAACCCCTCTACCGTGTGAGGCGTGAGCAGCAGCGGCCTCATCTACGCAGTCATTGTCGGGGCCTGGGCCGCCTACTTGGTGCCGATGTGGCTCCGTAGGCAGGACGAGCTCAACGAGTCTCGTCCGACGGAACGCTTCAGCACCGCCATCCGGCTGCTGTCCGGACGGGCGGGCATGGAGCGCCGATACGCCAAGGACCTGCGGGCGCGCTCCACCGAAGAGGGGGAGCGCAGTGCCGATCCGGACGGCGTCACCGACTCGGTGGACGTCCGGGCCTTCGCCATGCCCCCGACCGGGCAGCAGGCGCGGGCGCGGGTGGAGGCGGAGGGTCCGGCCCGGCGGGAGCAGGGAAGCCAAGGGGCGCCAGGGCCCGCGTCGGAGCCGGCGGCCGCGCGTACGCCGACGGGCACGCGCCCACCCAGGGACAAGAGCGTGCCCCAGCCGCGTAAGGCCCCCTCGGCTGAGGCGCTGGCGCGCGCCCGGCGCTCCAAGGTGCTCGCGCGCCGACGGCGTACCACCGTGGTGCTCTTTCTCGCGTTCACGCTCGGTGCCATCGTCGCCGCGGTCGGGGGGCTCGCGTTCCTGTGGGCCCCCGGCGTCCCCGCCGTGATGCTGAGCGCGTACATCGCGTATCTGCGGGCGCAGGAGCGCAAGCGGTTCACGTACACGATGGACCGCCGCAGGGCCGAGGCGGCGGCGCAGCGGCTGCGGGAGCGGCAGCCGAGGCGGCGGCCGCCGGTCGATTCCGAGGCGGACGAGCCGGAGGAGGGCCGCCCCGAGCCGGAGAGCGACCCCGGACTGTCCGCGCTCGCCGCCGACCGCCGGGCGCTCGTCGAGCAGACCGACCACGCGGAGTGGGTGGACCAGCAGCGGGAGCGGCAGCGCAGGCCGGGGCACGGGGAGAGCTGGGATCCGGTGCCCGTACCGCTGCCGACCTATGTGACCGCACCGGTCGCCCCGCGGGCGACGCCGAGCGTGGACCTCGGGGCCCCGGATGCATGGAGCTCCGCCCGGTCGAGCGCGGCAGAGGCGGGGGCGCCCGTTCCGGGGGTGCCCGAGGCCGGCGCCGAGCCGGACCCGGGGAAGCCGGGGGCCGGGGCGGAGGAGCGGACGGAGCCGGCGGAAAGCGGGCGGAGCGACGCCCGGCGGGCGGCGTCCGCGCGCCGGTCCCGCGAGCGGGGGCGCACGCCGCTGTTCGACCAGTACGAGGACGGAGAACGGCCGAGGGCCGCCAACGAGTAGCCGGCGTCGGCGTCCGTCGCACCCCCGTTGTTGACCTGGGCGGAACGGATTTCCAGACCGGCCGATGGGGATGCTAGAGTTTCACTCGTTGCAAGGGCCTGTGGCGCAGTCCGGTAGCGCACCTCGTTCGCATCGAGGGGGCCAGGGGTTCAAATCCCCTCAGGTCCACCGCAACAACTCCCTGAGGATCAGGGCAGTTGAGAAGATCCCGTCCGATCGGAAGATCGGGCGGGATCTTTGTTTTGGTCCCTCACCTTCCGAACACGGCCCGTACGGCCGGGAGTTCGCTGGTGTGAGGGTGCCTGCAGGGGCGCCCACAGGGCGGTGTCCACAGCGCGGTGCCCACGGCGCCGGGCCTGCGTCGGTCTGTGCCGGCCCGGCAGGTCTCTACAGCGGCTTCGCGAAGCACAGGCTGAGTTCGTGGAAGCGGTAATAGCCGAACTTGACGCACGGTTCGTATCCGCTGGAGGTGTAGAGGGCCACGGCCTCCGGCTGCTTGCTGCCCGTCTCCAGCACCATGCGGGTACGGCCGGCCACTCGGGCGTCCTCCTCCAGCGCGGCCAGTATGCGGCGCGCCAGGCCCCGGCCGCGCATCTCCTCTATGACGAACATGCGCTTGAGCTCGGCGTCCCCGTTCCGGTATCCCTCGTCGTTCTCGTCCTGGGTGCGCCATCCGCCCGTGGCGACGGGGCGGTCCTGCTCGTCGTAGACGATCAGGTAGAGCCCGGCCGGGGGTTCGAACATCGCCGGGTCCAGGTGGGTGGCGTCGCCCCCGTCGCCGTAGCGCACGTGGTACTCGGCCTGGACCTGGTCGTTCAGCTTGACGGCGTCGGGGTGGTCGAAGGGGACCCGTCGAATATTCATGCTGAGCATCGTACATTCATGCATTGTCGGGAGCTGGACCATTCCAGTGTGCCGGTAGGGTTCCCGGGTGCTCACTGTGACCTCCGTGAATGTGAACGGGATCCGCGCCGCCGCGAAGAAGGGCTTCGTGGAATGGCTCGACGGAACCTCCGCCGATGTGCTGTGCCTTCAGGAGGTGCGGGCCGAACCGGGGCAGATTCCCGAGGACGTGCGGGCGCCCGAGGGCTGGCACGTCGTGCACGCACCCGCCACCGCGAAGGGGCGCGCGGGGGTGTCGCTGTACCTGCGGCGCGAACCCGACCGCGTACGCGTCGGCTTCGGGTCGGCCGAGTTCGACGGCAGCGGGCGGTATGTGGAGGCCGACCTGCCGGGCGTCACCGTCGCCAGCCTGTACCTGCCCTCCGGTGAAGTCGGGACCGAACGGCAGGACGAGAAGGTCCGGTTCATGGCGGAGTTCCTCGGCCATCTGAAGGAGCTCCGGCAGCGGGCCGCCGCGGACGGTCGTGAGGTGATCGTGTGCGGCGACTGGAACATCGCCCACCGCGAGGCCGACCTCAAGAACTGGCGCGGCAACCAGAAGAACTCCGGGTTCCTGCCCGAGGAGCGGGAGTGGCTGGGCCGGGTCTTCGACCCCGAGGACGGCGGCTATGTCGATGTGGTCCGGGCGCTGCATCCGGACGCCGAGGGGCCGTACACCTGGTGGTCCTACCGCGGGCGTGCCTTCGACAACGACACGGGATGGCGGATCGACCTGGCCGTGGCGACCCCGGGGCTCGCCGGGCGGGCCGTCAAGGCGGTCGTGGAGCGAGCGGCCAGTCACGGGGAACGCTGGTCGGATCATGCCCCGGTGACGGTGACCTTCGAGATGTAGGGGCTACTCCGGCCGGCGCAGTCGGCGGTCCAGGGCCAGTGACACCTCCGCCTCCACCACGCTCTTCGCCAGGGGGCGCAGGCGCTGGGCGTCCTCCGGGGGGCGCTGGTGCCTGGCCATCAGGTCCGTGAAGACATCGGCCAGGGCCTCCGCGTGTTCGCGCACGCGGCGGGCCGCGGCCAGGACGTCCGCGAGCGGGAAGCCCTCGCGGACCAGGGCCGCCGACACCTCCAGCAGACGGCGGCTGATGTGGACGATCTCGCCGCCGTCCGTGCCCAGATAGCCGAGATCGAGGGCCGCGGCCAGGTTCTCCGGGGTCGCCTCGGTGCCGAACACGTCGGCCAGGTCCTCGGGGGTGAGGCGGACCGGGATCTCCTCGGTGGGGGCGCCGACGCCGAGCAGGTCGCCGACGTCACGTCCGTGGTCGAAGGCCTCGGCCAGTTCCGCGATGCCGTTCAGGGTGTGGCCGCGTTCCAGGAGCGCCGAGATCGTGCGCAGCCGGGCCAGGTGCGTGTCGTCGTACCAGGCGATGCGGCCCTCGCGGCGAGGCGGCTGGATCAGCTTGCGCTCGCGGTAGAAGCGCAGGGTGCGCACCGTGATGCCGGCCTCCTTGGCCAGTTCCGCCATGCGGTACTCACGCCGCTCCCCGTCCTCTGCCACTCCCGCACCCTACGTCGTACCCCGGGTAACTTTCCTCGCTCCACCCCCTACCCATCGGTACGCCACTGCCCTACCCTCCCATTGCGCCAGTACTCACTGGCACAGTTATGTCGGCTCTTTTGAACGAGAGTCAATGAGGGCCGGGCCAGGGTTCGTACGGACGGGAGGCTTCGGGATGGCCGAGCACGAGGATGTGCCTCATGTACGAGTGGCGGTGGTCGGGTCCGGGTTCGGCGGGCTCGGGGCCGCCGTGCGGCTGCGCCGCGAGGGCGTGACCGACTTCGTCGTCCTGGAGCGGGCCGGCTCCGTCGGTGGCACCTGGCGCGACAACAGCTACCCCGGTTGCGCCTGCGACGTCCCCTCGCACCTCTACTCGTTCTCGTTCGCGCCCCATCCCGACTGGCCGCGCACCTTCTCCGGGCAGGAGCACATCCGCGCGTACCTGGAGCACGTGACGGACGTCTTCCGGCTGCGGCCCCACCTCCGCTTCGACTCCGAAGTGAAGATGATGAGGTGGGACACGGAACGACTGCGCTGGGCGATCGAGACCAGCAGCGGGGCGCTCACCGCCGACTTCGTCGTCTCCGCCACCGGGCCGCTGTCCGACCCGAAGATCCCGGACATTCCCGGGCTGGACTCCTTCCCCGGCAAGGTCTTCCACTCCGCGCGCTGGGACCACGACTACGACCTGCGCGGCAAGCGGGTCGCCATGGTCGGCACCGGCGCGTCCGCCATCCAGATCGTGCCGTCCATCCAGCCCGAGGTCGCGAAACTCACCGTCTTCCAGCGCACCCCGCCCTGGGTCATGCCGCGCCTCGACCGCGCCATCAGCGGCGCGGAACGACGGCTGCACCGCGCGCTGCCCTTCACCACGCAGCTGCGGCGCGGACTGCTGTGGGGTATCCGGGAGTTGCAGGTCCAGGCGTTCACCAAGCACCCGAACGAACTCGGCTTCATCGAGCAACTGGCCAAGCGCAACATGGCCCGCGCCATCAAGGACCCGGCTCTGCGCGCCAGGCTCACCCCCGACTACCGCATCGGCTGCAAGCGGATCCTGCTGTCCAGCACGTACTATCCGGCCCTCGCGCAGCCCAATGTGGACGTGGTGGCCGGCGGGCTCGGCGAGGTCCGCGGATCGACCGTCGTCGCGGCCGACGGCAGCGAGGCCGAGGTCGACGCGATCATCTTCGGTACGGGCTTCCACGTCACGGACATGCCGATCGCGGAACGGGTCGTCGGCGCGGACGGCCGGACCCTCGCGGAGGCGTGGAAGGACGGGATGCAGGCTCTGCGGGGTGCCTCCGCTGCCGGGTTCCCCAACTGGATGACGATCATCGGTCCCAACACCGGGCTCGGGAACTCCTCGATGATCCTGATGATCGAGGCACAGCTGAACTACCTGGCCGACTTCGTACGGCAGTTGGAGGTGCTCGGCGGCCGGGTCGCGCTCGACGCCCGGCCGGGTGCCGTCGCCGTCTGGAACCACAAAGTGCAGGAGCGCATGAGGCGCACGGTGTGGAACACCGGCGGCTGCACCAGCTGGTACCTCGACGCGAACGGCCGCAACACCACCATCTGGCCCGGTACGACCACGGAGTTCCGCAGCGCGACACGGCGCGTGAACCTGGGGGAGTACGAGGTGATCCGCGCACCCGAGGCACCGAGGCCGCGCAAGAGCTCGGCGACGACGCCGGTGGAGGCGGGCGCATGAGCCGGCTGACGCACGTGGTGAGCGGGCCGTACGCGCCCCCCGTCCCCGCCCGTGAGCTGACCGTCGTCTCCGCCGACGGCGCCCGGCTGCATGCCGAGATGCACGGACCCGAGGGCGCGCCCCCGGTCGTCCTCGCGCACGGCTGGACCTGCTCGACCGCCTTCTGGGCGGCGCAGACACGGGAACTCGCCGCCGACCACCGGGTGATCGCCTATGACCAGCGGGGTCATGGGCGGAGCCCCGCGAGCCCCGTCTGCACCACTCAGGCGCTCGCCGACGACCTCGAAGCGGTGCTCGCCGCCACCCTCGCGCCGGGAGAGAAGGCCGTGGTCGTCGGCCACTCCATGGGCGGGATGACGGTGCTGGCCGCGGCCGCGCGCCCCCGCTTCCGGGCGCACACGGCGGCCGTTCTGTTGTGCAGCACGGGGAGTGCGCGCCTGGTCGCCGAGGCGCGTGTGGTGCCGATACGCGCCGGGCGCCCGCGCACCTGGCTCACGGCGCGCATCCTGGGCTCCCGCGCCCCGCTCGGGCCGGTCACGCCGGTGGCCAAGCGCATCCTCAAGTACGCGACCATGGGCGCCGGTTCGACGCCCGCCATGGTCGAGGCGTGCGCACGGGTCGTGCACGCCTGCCCGCGTGACGTGCGCCACGCCTGGTCGCGCGCGCTCGAAGCGCTGGATCTGAGCGACGGCGTACGGGAGTTGACGGTGCCGACGGAGGTCGTGGTCGGCACGGCGGACCGGCTGACGCCGCCGGTGCACGCGCGGGCGCTGGTCGCCGCGCTGCCCTACTGCGTGGGCAGCACCGAGTTGCCGGGGCTCGGCCATATGACTCCCGTGGAGGCACCGGAACTGGTGACAGGGAAGATCCGGGATCTCGTCATGACGTACGCGGAGAACACGGCCGACGCGGTGGGTACGGGGGACACGGCGGACGTGGCGAACACGGCGAACACGGTGGATACGGCGGACGCACCGATCAAGGAGGGCGCATGAGCAGGGTGAGCCTGGAGGGACAGGTCGCGGTGGTGACGGGCGCCGCGCGGGGCGTCGGTGAGCTGCTGGCCCGCAAGCTGTCGGCGCGCGGCGCAAAGGTCGCACTCGTCGGCCTGGAGGCGGATGCGCTCAAGGAGGTCTCGGAGCAGCTGTACGGGGAGAGCGGCCACTGGCACGCCGATGTCACCGATCACGAGGCGATGACGCGGGTCGCGCGCGAGGTGAAGGAGCGGTTCGGGAAGGTCGACATCGTCGTCGCCAACGCGGGTGTGGCGAACGGCGGGCCGTTCGCCGACTCCGACCCGGAGTCCTGGCGGCGGGTGATCGAGGTCAATCTGATCGGCTCGGCGGTGACGGCCCGCGCCTTCCTGCCGGTGCTGATGGAGAGCCGCGGCTATCTGCTCCAGATCGCCTCGCTCGCGGCGATCACGCCCGCGCCGATGATGACGGCGTACTGCGCCTCCAAGTCGGGCGTGGAGGCGTACGCGCACAGCCTGCGCGCCGAGGTCGCGCACAAGGGCGTACGGGTCGGGGTCGGGTATCTGTCGTGGACCGACACGGACATGGTGCGGGGCGCCGACCGGGACGACGTGATGCGGGAGCTGCGGCAGCGGCTGCCCTGGCCGTCCAACAAGACCTATCCGCTGGGGCCGGCGGTCGACCGGATCGTGGCCGGGATCGAACGGCGGTCGAGCCATGTGTACGCGCAGTGGTGGCTGCGGGGGATGCAGGGCGTGCGCGGGTATCTGCCGGGGATCATCGCGACCGTGGGGCAGCGGGAGATGCGGAGGTTCGAGCCGCGGCTCAAGGGGGTGGGCACGGGGCTGGTGGGTGCCGGTGGGGAGGCCGATGAGCAGCAGCGCAGCACTCTGAGTAACTGATCGAAATGCGTGCGTAGTCGGCGCGTGTAAGTCTGGTCGAGGCCCAATCCCCTCACCCACCACGGGAGTGAACCCACATGGGCATGAAGGACCAGTCCCAGGAAAAGTCCGGGCAGATGAAGCAGCAGGCCAAGCAGAAGGCGGAGCAGGCCAAGCGGCAGGCCCCGCAGCGTGGCCAGCAGTCCCAGCAGTCCCAGCAGCGTGGCCGTCAGTCGGAGGACGAGGCGCGCATGCTGCGGGAGGAAGAGGACCGCTTCAACATGGACTACGACGCGTAGTCGCTGCGCTCGGCTTTGGCCGGTGAGTGGGGTGCCCTCCTTTGACCGGGGGCGCCCCACTTCTGCGTGCCCACAGCGGCACTCAGCCCCTCGTTCTCGGTGGCAGTTTCGGGCGGGCTCTGTTCGGGATCCCGCTGTGGTCGGGGGGTGTTGCCGTCGGGTGGGTCCGGAGGAGGTCCAGGGCCAGTTCGACCGCGTCGTCGAGTTGCTTGTGGCGGCCCTCCGCCCAGTCCAGCGGGGTGCGCAGGATCTCCAGGTCCGGTGCCACGCCGTGGTTCTCGACCGACCAGCCGTACGACTCGAACCATGCCGCGTTCATCGGGACCGTGATCACCGTGCCGTCGCCCAGGCGGTGGCGGCCCGTCATGCCGACGACGCCGCCCCAGGTGCGCGAGCCCACCACCGGGCCGAGTTTCAGCAGTTTGATCGCCGCCGTGATCATGTCTCCGTCGGAGGACGTCGCCTCGTCGGCCAGCGCCACGATCGGTCCCCGCGGCGCGTTCGACGTGTACGACACCGGCTGGGCGTTGCGTGTCAGGTCCCAGCCCAGGATCTTGCGCGTCAGCTTCTCGATGACCAGCTCGCTGATGTTGCCGCCCGCGTTGCCCCGGACGTCCACGATCAGAGCCGGCCGCGAGACCTCCATCCTCAGGTCCCGGTTGAACTGCGCCCAGCCCGAGCCGCCCATGTCCGGGATGTGCAGATACCCGCAGCGGCCGCCGCTCACCTCCCGTACGACCGCACGGCGTTTGGCCACCCAGTCCTGGTAGCGCAGCGGCCGCTCGTCGATGAGGGGGATCACGGCCACCCGGCGGGGCCCGCCCCCCTCCCCTTCCGCCGGGGCGAACGTCAGCTCGACCGTCGTACCGCCCGCCCCTGCCAGCAGTGGATACGGGCCTGTCACCGGGTCCACCGGCCGCCCGTCCACATGGGTCAGGACGGCGCCCTCCCGGATGCCCGTGCCCGCCAGCGGCGAGCGTGCCTTGGAGTCGGAGGACTCGCCCGGCAGGATCCGCTTGATCATCCAACTGCCGTTGCGCCGTACGAGGTTGGCGCCCAGCAGGCCCTGATAGCGCTGATAGTGCGCCGGGCCCTCGTTGCGCCGGGCCGGTGTCACGTACGCGTGCGAGGTGCCCAGCTCGCCCAGCACCTCGCGCAGCAGGTCCGCGAACTCGTCCGGCGACGCGACCCGTTCGACCAGCGGGCGGTACTGCTCCAGGACCGAGTCCCAGTCGATCCCGCTCATGCCGGGCTCCCAGAAGTACGCCCGGATGAGCCGGCCCGCCTCCCCGTACGCCTGGCGCCACTCCGCCGCCGGGTCCACCTCGTGCATGATCCGGCGCATATCGATCCAGACCGTGGTGTCGGCGTCGCCGGACTCGGTGGACGGGACCGCCCGCAGATCGCCCTCGTCGACGACCACCAGCCGCGTCCCGTCCCCGCTCACCGCGAACCAGTCCAGATGGGCGACCAGTTCGGACTTCTTCGCCTTGCTGATGTTGAAGTGCTCCAGGGTGGGGCGGCCGGAGATGTCGTCAGGGTTCACGAACGTCTCGCCCAGCGCGCCCGAGATCGGCCAGCGCAGCCAGACCAGGCCGCCGCCGGCGACCGGGCACAGCGCCGAGTACTTGGACGCCGGGACCGGGAACGGCGTCACCCGGTTCTCCAGCCCCTCGATCTCGACGGTCACTACCCCGTCGCCTTCCTCTTCCTCCATGGGGTCGAGGCCGCCGGCCGCCGGTCGTCCCTCCGGGTTCAGCGCGAAGGGGGAAGGGGTCGCGGAGGACAGCGGCACCAGGTACGGGCGGCAGCCCAGCGGGAAGGACAGGTCCCCGGTGTGCACGTCGTACACCGGGTCGAAACCGCGCCAGGACAGGAACGCCAGGTAGCGCCCGTCCCGGGTGAACACCGGGTTCTCGTCCTCGAAGCGGCCGTTCGTGACATCGACGATCGACCGGTCTCCCTGTCCGGTCCCGGAGATTCGCGCCATCTTGATCTGCCTCAGCGACCGGCCGATCCCGGGCTGCGACCATGTCAGCCATGCCCCGTCCGGGGAGAACGCCAGGTCCCGCACCGGCCCGTTGACCGACCGGATCAGCTCGGTGACCGCGCCGTCCGACTCGTCACCGACCGCCGCGCCCGGCTCCCCCGCGCCCGGCTCCCCCGCGCCCGGCTCCCCCGCGCCCGGCTCCCCCGTGCCCGGCTCCTCTGCGGCCGGCTCCTCCGCGCCCGCGGTGGCGGTCGCCTCGTCGGACACGGTGATCAGCAGCAGTCGCCCGTCGCTCGAGGCGATCGCGAGCCGTTCGCCCTGCGGGTCCGCCACCATTTCCAGGACGCGGCCCAGTTCGCCGGAGACCGGCCGGCGCGGCTCGCGGTCGCCCGAGGCCCGGGGCAGATACGCTATCTCGATCGCGTCCTCGCCCTCTGCGTCCGTGATGTACGCGACCTGCCCGTCCGCGCCGAGCATCTCCGGCAGCCGGACCCGTACGCCGGGGGTGTCCGTGATCGTACGGGCGGGCCCGTCGCGGTGCGTGAGCCAGTACAGGCTGCCGCGGACGACGACCGCGCTGGCCCGCCCGGTGTCGTCGACCGAGATCCCGTCCACGTGCTGCGCGGCCGGTACCTGGTACTTGCGCCGCCCCGCACGCGGCCCGCCGAGGCGCACGTCCAGTCGGCGCGGGATCGAGTCGGGGGACAGGTCGTCGACGATCCACAGGTCGCCCGCGCACTGGTACACCACCCGAGTTCCGTCGCTGGACGCGTGCCGGGCGTAGAAGGCGTCGTGGTCGGTGTGGCGGCGCAGGTCGGAGCCGTCGTACGCGCACGAGTACAGGTTTCCGATGCCCTCGTGGTCGGAGAGGAACGCGATCCGCCCGCCGACGAACATCGGCGAGTCGAGGTGGCCGTCGAGGTCGGCGAGCAGCCGCTGCCCGTGCAGCCACAGGCGGCCCGTCGCGCCGCCGCGGTAACGCTTCCAGGAGACCGGTTCATGCGGCGGGGTGCCGGTCAGCAGCAGGGTCCTGTGCTCGCCCTCGACGTCGGCCACGGCGATGTCCGAGACCGGGCCCCAGGGGAGCTTGCCGCCGGGGTCGCCGTCGGTGGGGACCTTGTAGGCCCAGGTGAAGTGGGAGAAGGGCTCGCCGTGCGAGGCGACGGCGAGGATGTGGCCGTCCGGCGTCCAGCCGCACACCCGTGTGTCGGAGCTGCCCCAGTAGGTCAGCCTCCGGCCGGGCCCGCCGTCCACCGGCGTCAGATGGATCTCCGGGACGAGGCTGCGCCAGCTCGTGTACGCGATGAGGCGGCCGTCAGGGGAGAAGCGGGGGTGGCCGATCTTCGTACGGTCGACGGTGAGCCGCCAGGCGCGGTCGCGCCCGTCCAGCGGGGCCACCCACAGGTCGTCCTCGGCGGCGAAGCACAGCCGGTCGCCGTGCAGATGCGGGAAGCGGAGGTAGCCGGGTGCGTTCTCGAACTCGTCTCGCGCGTCACTCACCTACCCATGCTTTGCCCGGTGGCGGGCCCCGGCAACTCGTACGGCGGATGCCGCCGGACACCGAGACGGTTGAGTCCGCGACGCGTGACTCAGAACACGTACGAAACGGTTTCGTTTCGCTCGCCCGTTGGGTATCGTCTGACACGTACAGGAGAATGTGTGCGCGGAGCCGGGACAGCGGAGCAGGAAAGGTGAGTGGCATGACTGAGGCATCCAAGGGTGCGGTGGCAGCCGCTCCAGTGGAGCCGGTGCTTGCACCGGGGCGTCGCAGTCGCATCACGCCCGAGCGCGAGGCCGAGCTGTACGAGGCCGTGCTCGACCTGCTCCGGGAAGTCGGTTACGACGCCCTGACCATGGACGCCGTGGCCGCCCGCACCCGGTCGAGCAAGGCGACGCTCTACCGCCAGTGGGGCGGCAAGGCCGAACTGGTCGTCAAGGCCATCCGGCACGGCAAGTCGGGCCACATCGACGAGATCGACACCGGTTCGCTCCGCGGTGACCTGCACGCCCTCGTATCGCTCGAGGACGACTGCACCATGGAGCGGAACTCCGCGCTGATGCGCGGCGTGGCCATGGCGATCCACCACAACCCGGATCTGCGCCAGGCGTTCCGGGGGCAGCTCGTCGAACCGGAGATGGCGGCGTTCCGCCGCGTTCTGCAGCGCGCCGTCGACCGGGGTGAGATCCGTCCGGACTGCCCGGCGCTGGACTTCCTCCTGCACATGATGGTCGGCGGGTTCGCCACCCGTGCGCTGCTCGACGACCAGCCGCCGACCCAGGCCTTCCTGGCCTCGTACATCGACGCCGTGGTCCTCCCCGCCCTCGGCGTTCCCACCACCTGACCAGTCCCCCTTCAACTCTCTTCAGCAAGCCCCTTCCTGACGTAACCGCTCACGTCGTCGGGCTGATCACCCCTGCCCTGAATACCCCACGACCTGACCGGGAGTACGCCCTCGTGGCCACGTTCCTCTACAAACTCGGCCGGCTCGCCTTCCGGCGACGCCATTTCGTCGCACTGATCTGGGTGGCGCTGCTGACCCTCGCGGGCGTCGGCGCCGCCAGCGCCCCCGCAGCGGGCTCCTCCTCCTTCTCCATCCCCGGCACCGAGGCCCAGAAGGCCTTCGACCTGCTGGAGCAGCGCTTTCCCGGCATGTCCGCCGACGGGGCGACCGCGCGTGTCGTCTTCAAGGCGCCGGGCGGACAGAAGGTGACGGCCGCGGACAACAAGGCGGTCGTCGAGAAGACCGTCAAGGAACTGCGTGACGGTTCCGAGGTCGTCTCCGTCGCCGACCCGTTCACCGCGCACGCCGTCAGCAAGGACGGCACCATCGCCTATGCGCAGGTGAAGTACAAGGTCTCCGGCATGGAGCTGAAGGACGCCTCGAAGGACGCCCTGAAGGCGGCCGCACAGGATGCACGGGACGGTGGACTGACCGTCGAGGTCGGCGGTGACGCGCTGTCGGCCGTACCGGAGACGGGGTCGACCGAGATCATCGGTATCGCGGTCGCCGCGGTCGTCCTCGTCATCACCTTCGGCTCACTGGTGGCGGCCGGTCTGCCCCTGCTCACGGCCCTGATCGGCGTCGGTATCGGCGTCTCCACGATCACGGCACTGGCCAACGCGCTGGACCTGGGCTCGACCACCTCCACGCTGGCGATGATGATCGGCCTCGCGGTCGGCATCGACTACGCGCTGTTCATCGTCTCCCGCTACCGGGCGGAGCTGGCCGAGGGCCGGGAGCGCGAGGAGGCGGCGGGCCGGGCGGTCGGCACGGCGGGCTCGGCGGTGGTGTTCGCCGGTCTGACGGTCGTGATCGCGCTGGTGGGTCTCACGGTCGTGAACATCCCGATGCTGACGAAGATGGGCGTCGCCGCCGCGGGCACGGTCGCCATCGCGGTCCTGATCGCGCTGACGATGATCCCGGCACTGCTCGGCTACGCGGGCCGCAAGGTCAAGCCGGCGGGCGAGAAGAGCAAGCTCCTTGGCGGTGGCCGGGCCACCGCCAAGAAGGGCAGGCCGAACATGGGCACGCGCTGGGCGAGCTTCGTCGTGCGCCGCCCGGTGGCCGTACTTCTGCTCGGTGTCATCGGTCTCGGCGCGGCCGCCATCCCGGCGTCGCAGCTTCAGCTGGGTCTGCCGGACGACGGTTCGCAGCCGACGTCCACGACGCAGCGCCGGGCCTACGACCTGCTCTCGGAGGGCTTCGGCGCCGGTTTCAACGGCCCGCTGATGGTCGTCGTCGACGCGAAGGCGAGCGACGACCCGAAGGGGGCGGTCGCCTCGGTGACCAACGAGATCAAGGGCATGAAGGACGTCGTCACGGTCACACCGGCGACGTACAACAAAGCCGGCGACACGGCGATGATCACGGTGATCCCCGGCTCCAAGCCGTCCTCCACGAAGACCGAGGACCTGGTGCACGGCATCCGTGACGCGGGCGCCGGCATCAAGGCCGACACGGATGCGAAGCTGCTGGTCACGGGCACGACGGCGATGAACATCGATGTCTCGCAGAAGTTGAACGACGCGCTGATCCCGTACCTGGCGCTGGTGGTGGGCCTCGCCTTCCTCCTTCTGATCGTGGTCTTCCGCTCGATCCTGGTCCCGCTGAAGGCGGCCCTCGGCTTCCTGCTCTCGGTGATGGCGGCGCTGGGCGCGGTGGTCGCGGTCTTCCAGTGGGGCTGGCTGTCCGGTCTGATGGGCGTCGAGGAGACGGGCCCGATCATGTCGATGATGCCGATCTTCATGGTGGGCGTGGTCTTCGGTCTGGCGATGGACTACGAGGTCTTCCTCGTGACGCGTATGCGCGAGGCGTACGTCCACGGGGAGACGCCCGGCCAGGCGATCGTGACCGGCTTCAAGCACGGGGCGAGGGTCGTCACCGCGGCCGCGGTCATCATGATCGCCGTCTTCTCCGGCTTCATCGGCTCCAGCGAGTCGATGATCAAGATGATCGGCTTCGGCCTGGCGATCGCGGTGTTCTTCGACGCCTTCGTGGTCCGGATGGCGCTGGTTCCGGCGGTGCTGGCGCTGCTGGGCAGGAAGGCCTGGTGGCTGCCGAAGTGGCTGGAGCGGGTCCTGCCGAACGTGGACGTGGAGGGCGAGGGCCTGCGGACGCGTGGCGACGACGGCCGCAAGGACCCGGACGCGGACCAGGACCGGGAGCTGGTCCGGGTCTGAGACCCCGCCTCGGGAAACCACGCCTGCCGCGCCACCGCTCGCCGGTGGCGCGGCAGGCGCCGTATCCGGGCGCCCTATCCGCCGATCCCGAACGGCAGTTCCTTCTCGGCGCCATTGAGGGAGCGCCGTATCGCGTTGACGAGCCGCACCTGCGCCGCCGCGGGCGCCTCCCGCGCAGCCTCGAACTCCTCGGAGGTCAGCGGATCGGTGCGTGCGTCCCGCCCGACGACGTCCAGGAACGAGTTGATGGCCAGCCCGAAGGCCTGTATCTCGTGCGTGATGCCTGCGGGTGCCACCAGGCTCGCCCGCATCGGACTCGCGCTCCATTCACCCCAGTCGTAGTCCCAGCCGCTGCGGTCGGCATGCGCCCGCCGCAGGATCATCGTGAAGCGGGCGTAGTGGGTGAACAGTTCTTTGTAGGCGTCGAGTTGCTTGTCGCGCAGCCACTGGCGGTCCTGGGCGCGGCGGGTGACGATCCCGCCGACCACGACGCCGGCCGTCGCGGAGAGCGCCCCTGCCCCCGTCGTCAGAAGTGTCTCCAGCACCGCGTCAGTGTAGGGGTGTTCATCCCACCCGCGGCCGGAGCTATGACACGCGCCGCCCCACCGTTGTCGCCCCTTCCAGATACGTCCGGCTGAGGAACCGCATCAGCGCCTTCGACTCGAACTGCACCACCTCGACGCCCTGCGGTGAGTGGAACTCCATCACCGCCTGGACCCGGCCGCACGGCCAGATGCTGACGTCCCCCTTGGTCGCGGGGGCGCGCAAGCCCTTCTCCAGGAGGTCTCGGGAGAAGGCCCACTCGTGGGGGCCCGGCAGGCCGATGCGGACGGAGCGGGGATCGGCGTCGGGGTCGTAGCGCAGGATGACGGGGACCGCGTCCGGAGCGTCCGGGGCGTCGGTGACGACATGGGCTCGTGCGTACTGTTCCACAACGGACATCGGATCGCTCCTCACGCTGAGTCACCGAAGCAGAAGTTCTGCATCCGCTCCCCCTCCAATGTCCAATGTCGCATATATGGACGAAAGCGGCTTTTGGTGCATGGCGAGCGCTCTCGCCTATTCTCAGTTCTTGCGAATAGTTCGCAAGAAGGCCTCTTCCGGGACCCGGACGACCAGCTCTTCATGCCGACGGTCCGCGAGGACGTGGCCTTCGGGCCCGCCGCGGCCGGTCTGAAGGGCGCGGAGCTGGAGTCCCGCGTCGACGGGGCCCTGGAACGGGTCGGCATGGCGGACTTCAAGGACCGGCCGCCGCACAACGTGACGGTCCTCGTGGTCACGTACGACCTGTCGTACGCGCTGGAGCTGTGCCCGCGCTCGCTGGTCCTCGGCGAGGGCGTGATCGCGGCGGACGGGAAGACGGCCGAGCTGCTCGCCGACGACGCGCTCATGCGCGCCCACTGCCTGAAGCTGCCCTTCGGCTTCGATCCCCGATCCGTGCCGCCGGACACGAGCCGTCCGTGACAATGGGCGCGTGACGAACGAAGAGGACTCCGCGTCGCTGCTGCTGGACGACCAGCTGTGCTTCGCGCTGTACGCGGCTCAGCGCGCGGTGACGGCCGCGTACCGCCCGCTCCTCGACGAACTGGGCCTCACCTACCCGCAGTACCTCGTTCTGCTCGTCCTCTGGGAGCGCGGCGAGACCACGGTCAAGGAACTCGCCACGGCCCTGCGGCTCGACTACGGCACGGTGTCCCCGCTGCTCAAGCGGCTGGAGTCGGCGGGTCTGGTGCGGCGTGAGCGGTCGGCGCACGACGAACGTTCGGTGCTCGTCGCGGTCACCGGACAGGGCGAACAGCTGCGGGAGCGCGCGGAGCACGTACCGCAGGCGCTGCTGTCCGCGGCCGGACTGGGCGGTGGCGAGGTGGCCCGGCTGCGCGAGGAGCTGTGGCGACTGGCGGAGAAGGCGGAGTCCGCCGCGGACCGTACCCGCTGACCTGGCGTTACCCGTGGTTTCACCCCCTGATGGCGCATCTCCACCTACCGGCCGGTACCTTGTGCGCGATGTACTTGCACACGTTTGTGTTGCGCACCCATGTATCCGTCCTGGGGGAGGTCCCGTCGTGAGCGAAGAAGCCGCTGTCGACACCCGTCCGACGAAGATCATGTACGTCGCCGAGGCCACCGCGCACGGCGGCCGGGACGGGTACGTAACCAGTCAGGACGGCCATATCGGGCTGCGGGTCTCGATGCCGCCCGAGATGGGCGGCGACGGCAACGGCACCAACCCGGAGCAGTTGTTCGCGGCCGGCTACAGCTCCTGCTTCCACAACGCGCTGATCCTGGTGGGCAACCGCGCGGGATACGACCTGACCGGCTCCACGGTCGCCGCGAAAGTCGGCATCGGCCCCAACAAGCACCGCGGCTACGGCCTCGCGGTCGCCCTGAGCGTCTCGCTGCCCGTCCTCGACCAGGAGGTCGCGGCCAAGCTCGTGGACGCGGCCCACGAGGTGTGCCCGTACTCGAACGCCACGCGCGGGAACATCGATGTAACGATCGTGCTGGGCTAGCGGTACACAGGAATCGCAAGCTCTGCGTGCGCGTTGCACCCACAGTCGCAGGTGATGGTGAGGAGTGCGGACGTGGACGTGAACGGCACAGTGGCCGAGGGCTTCGAGCCGGTCAGGGAAGCGTTCGTACGGAACTTCGAGACGCTGGGGGAGCGGGGCGCGGCGGTCGCCGTCTACCGCGACGGCCACAAGGTCGTCGACCTGTGGGGCGGGACGCGGGACGTCGACGGCACGGAACCCTGGGAGCGGGGCACCGCGCAGATCGTGCGCTCGGCGACCAAGGGGGTGGCCGCGGCCGTCCTGCTGATGCTCGCCGAGCGCGGGGAACTGGACCTGGACGCCCCGGTCGGCCACTACTGGCCGGAGTACAAGGCGCAGGGCAAGGAACACACCCTGGTGCGGCACGTCCTGGCACACCGGGCCGGCGTACCGGTGCTCGACCGGCCGCTCACCCCCGCCGAGGCGGCCGACCCCGATTTCGCCGCGGCCGTGCTGGCCGCCCAGGCCCCTGCCTGGGAGCCTGGCACGAACCACGGCTATCACGCGCAGACGTACAGCTGGCTGACGGGCGAGCTGGTGCGCCGGGCCACGGGCCGCTCCGTCGGCGAGTGGATCGCGACCGGGATCGCCGGCCCGCTGGGCCTCGATCTGTGGCTGGGGCTGCCCGAGGCGCAGGCACACCGCGTGGGCCGGGTCGGCCCGGTCGAGGCTCCGGCGCAGGAGGGCGCCCTGCGCACCCGCCCCAAGCGCGCCGTCGCCGAGGCGTACGCGGACCCCGACAGCCTGACCACTCGCGCCTTCGCCGCGATCACCCCGCTGCCCGACGAGAACGACCCCTCCTACCGCGCGGCGGTCCTCCCCGCGTCGAACGGCATCGCGACCGCCGACGGCCTGGCACGCTTCTACGCGGCGCTGACGGGTGAGGTGGACAGCGTCCGCCTGTTCGCGCCCGGGACCCTGGAACGAGCCCGCACGGAGGTCTCGGCAGGTCCCGACCGCGTGCTGGTGATCCCCACCCGTTTCGGCCTCGGCTACATGCTCCACGGCAGCGCGTCCCCGCTCCTCGGCCCCGGCTCCTTCGGCCACCCCGGCCGCGGCGGAGCCCTCGGCTTCGCCGACCCCGACTCCGGCATCGCCTTCGGTTATGTCACCAACGGCTTCCGCAAGAGCGTGACGGCGGACCCACGGGCACAGGCGCTGGTGCGGGCGGTGCGAACGGCACTGGCGTAGGCACCGGGAGGACAACGAGGTGATGCCCGTACGCGGCACCGCGTACGGGCATCACGGGGACGCACTCAGTGCGTCAGCGGACGCGACGTCCTCCCCGACGCGTCGTCGATCTCGTCGTGTGCCTTCGTGAGCAGCTTCATGGCGAGGTCGTTGAGCGCCCGCGCCCCTGCGATCTCCTCACCGACACGGGGCTGATTCGCGTCGGTGTGGTGGCGGCTGGCGTATCCGCGCGACCGGACTTCGTTCCCGTCGGGAAGCCGTACCAGCGCCGCCGCCCGCGTGTGCTCCGAGTCCTCCTCGAATTCGAGTTCCACATGCCATCCCACTGCGGTGTGCATCATGACGATCACCTCCGGAACCGCTGCTTCCAGCGTGCTCCTCCTCGTCGCCGGACGCACGGCGCACAGGGGCTTCCGTCCTCAGGAACGGGGCTCCTCGCCGAAGCTGGCGAAGTACGCGGCGGCCATGTCCTCGTCGGCGTGGCCCTGCGCGGCGGCGCGGGCGAGGCGTTCGGCGGTCGCGGCGGCGACGTCGAGGCGGACGCCGTTCTCCTCACCGGCCCGGACGATCAGCCGGGCGTCCTTCTCCGCGGTCGCCACCGCGAAACTTGCCGGGGACAGCTTGTCGTTCAGGACGAGGTCGGCCTTGGCGCGCAGATAGCCCATGTCGAGCGGCCCGTCGGCGATCAGGTCGAAGAACTTCTGCGGGTCGACGTCCAGGGCCTTGGCCAGGGCCAGGACCTCGCCGCCCGCGGCGGTGACCGCGAGGACCCAGCTGTTGGCCACCAGCTTGAGGCGGCTGGCGCTGCCCGCCGCGCCGTCCTCACCGGTCCACACGGTGCGGGCGCCGACGGCGTCGAAGACGGGCGTCACCGTCTCCCGGCCCTCGGCCGGGCCCGCGGCGAGCACGGTCAGCCGGCCGGCCTCCGCGGGCTGGCGGGTGCCGAGCACGGGGGCGTCGTAGAAGACCAGGCCGTGGTCGGCGGCGAAGGCGGCCAGATCGCCGACGGCCTCGATGCCCGCCGTGGTCGCCTGCACCCAGACGGTGCCGGGGCGCAGCGCGGGGGCGGCCTCCCGCATGACCTCCAGGACGGTGTTGCCGTCGTACAGCATGGTCAGCACGGCGTCGGCTCCCTGCACGGCCTCGACCGGTGTGCCGGCGATGTGGGCGCCGTCGGCGGCGAGCGGTTCGGCCTTGGCACGGGTGCGGTTCCAGGCGCGGACGGTGTGTCCGGCGCGAACGAGGTTGCGGGCCATCGCCGCCCCCATGATCCCGGTGCCCAGAACGCTCACGGTGAGCTTGTCTGTCATGACGTCAACTTCCTGATCCCTGAGGGGTTGATGTGCTTCCCATGCTCGCTCAGCCGACGGCCGGCGTGTCGCCCACAGGACGAGTCCGTTCGTGTGACGGACAGAAGAGGCCCCGGGCCGGCGGTGACGCCGGCCCGGGGCCCTTGACGCGATCAGGCTGCGTCAGCCGTCGGAGTCCGAGGCCGGGATGTAGGCGCCCGGTACGTCGTTCGGCGCGTAGATCTTGCTCTCACCGGGGTACGGCTTCGTCCAGTTGTGCGTCTGGTACCACGTGAAGTGGTTCATCTGCGCGGGGTTGGCGAAGTCCGGCACTGCGCCCGGCCCGGTCAGCCGCTGGTGCGACTCCCAGGCCTTCCACTCCGCCGCGACCTGCTGCTCGGCCGCCGGCACCATGGTGGACGTCGGCGCGGGCGCCGCCTTGGCGTCCTGCGGCGCCGGGGTGTCCGAACCGCAGGAGGGCTGGGGGCTCACACCGAGGGTCAGCGAGGTCCGGTTGGGCACCGCCTTGAACGGCGTGTTGTTCGCCGTCTGGGTGAACGCCCCGAACATCGGGGTGGCCGCGCTGTCCTTCTGGTTCATCGGGTGGATCCCGAGGATCTGCTCGATGGTGCGGACCATCGTGATCTGCGAGTAGTAGTGGTTGTCGACGGTGCCGTGCTTGGCCCAGGGGCTGATGATCTGGACCGGGGCACGGTGGCCGTCGACGTGGTCGAGGCCGTTCTGGGAGTCGTCCTCGACGACGAAGATCGCCGAGTCCTTCCAGTACTTGCTGTGCGAGATCTCGTCGACCATCTTGCCGACCGCGAGGTCGTTGTCCGCGACCTCGGCGGCCGCGTTCGCCGGACCGCCGGTGTGGTCGTTGGAGAACCAGAACATGTTCAGGTTCGCCGGACCGTTCTTCTCGAAGTCCTGCTTCCAGATCTGGTACTTGTAGACGTCCGGGACGTTGAGGTCGAACAGCGGGAAGCCGGGCACCGACACCTTGTTGAGCGACGGGATCGCCGAGCCCGTCTGAATGGGGTAGGCGGTCTTCTGCCCGGTCGCCTCCATGTTCTTGGCGTCGCAGTACAGGTTCTGCCAGGTCGCGCCCGCCGGCTTGCTCTCGAACGACTGGAACTCGCCGTAGTCCTTGACGGACTTCCCCGCAGCCTGCGCACCGGTCCAGATGAAGCCGGACTTCTGGTGGCCGAGAGCGTCGTCCTCGGTGTCGTAGCTGCGCGTGTACTCACCGGCGGAGGACTCGGTGTACTCCGGGTTGTCCGACTGCATCAGCCAGTTGTGGCCCTCGGCGGAGTTCGTGCCGACGTCATAGAAGTTGTCGTACAGCCCGAACTGCTCGGCCAGGGCGTGCTGGTTCGGCGTCACGTTCTCGCCGTACTGCGTCAGCGACGCGTTGCCGTCGCCCTGCGGCATGTCACCGAAGACCTGGTCGTAGGTCCGGTTCTCCTTGACGAGCAGGAATACGTGCTTGATCGTCGAGGGGTTGCCGAGCCGCACCGGAACCGGCATCGGCTTCGCGTAGCCCGTTCCCTTGGTGACCGAGCCGGCGGTCCAGCCGTTCTGCTTGAAGACCTTGGCCGTCTCGGACCTGATGACGCTGTCGTCCGGCAGCGTGAACTGCGTCAGGCTCGACGTCGTGTCGTGGGTGCCGTGTCCGGCCTTGCTGGTGGGGCGGCGGGCGTCGATACCACGGGTGTTGGAGACGACCACGTTCTTGCCCACGGCGGCAATCTCCGAGGGGAAGTAGTCCGTCGGGAGCAGGCCGACGTAGCTCGCCGGCTGCTGCGGGGAGGTGTACCGGTAGACGGCGACCGCGTTGGCGCGGCCGAGCGTCACCAGCAGGCGACCGTCGTCGGTGAGCGTCACCGCGTTGGGCTCGTAGCCGACCGACGCCTCCGGCCACGGCTGGGTGGCGATGGTCTGCACGACCTTGTCGTTGGCGGTGTTGATGACCGACACGTTGTTGTCGGCGGTGTTGGTGACGAACACCGCGCCCTTCTTGGCGTACACCGCGGTCGGGTGCAGACCGACGTCGATGCTTCCGACGGCGGCGGACGGGTCCGACAGGTTGATGACGCTGACCGTGCCGGTGGTGGTGGCACCGGTGTCCGGGTTGGCCGGCACCTGGGTGCCGTAGGAGTTGATCGTGGTGTCGCCGGCCTTGGCCGGACGCCCGCCCTCGTTGCTGATGTAGAGCTTGTTGCGGACCATGGCGATGCCACGGGGGGCGTTGCCGACGGCCCAGCTCTGCTTGATGGTTCCGGTCGCCGCGTCGATGGCGACCACCCGGTTCTGGCCGTTGACCGCGGAGTACACGGTGGAGCCGTCGGCCGAGAACACCGCCGCACCCACCAGTGCGCGCTTGGACCCGTCGGCCGGGATCGAGATGGTCGTCGGGTTGGAGAGGGTGCCGTCCGGGTTCACGGTGAACTTGGTGTAGCCGTCGCCCTGGCCCAGCCACAGCTGCGAGCCGTCGGGCGAGTACGTCGGGCCCTCCTGGCCGACGGAGCCGCTCTTGATGAGCAGGTCGTCCGCCGCGTTGGTGCCGACCTTCTGCTTCACCTGCCCGGTCTTGAGGTCCATGACGACCAGCGAGGCGTCACCGTCGGCGACCGAGGCCGCGAGGTGGGTGCCGTCCGGGCTGACCGAGGACGACATGATCTTGCCGTCGTTGATGACGGTGCGGCTGCCGTAGGGGGCGATGTACTGGTCGTCGGCGACGACCTGGCCGTTGGCGGTGACCTGGCCGACCTGCTGGGTGCCGAACTGGTGCGTCTGGGCAACAGCGGTGCCCGTGACGGCGAGGGCGACAGCGATGCCCGCCGTCACCACGGTCCGACGGCCGACGCGTCTACCGAAAAGGTTGATCTGCTCCTTCTCGTTGACCCGGCGCTGCCGTGTTACCTGCATGGAATTATCCCTTCGCGGTGGTGTCGAGCAGTTCGACGTTGCCGTCGAACTGCCATAGGGGGTTCGGGGCGTCCCCGGTGGGGGTGCGGACCAGGAAGAAGCCGTTCACTTCCTTCGGTCCGTCGCCGTCGGCCACGAACCGCCCGTCTGAGGTGACGTCAAGTTGGTAGATGGCCGTCCCCGCGGCCGCGGCGCCGGGGAGGTGCCAGGTGACGACGCAACGCCAGTCGTTGCCCGCCCCCTCGGGGGCGGCCTGGCCGTCGCTCTTGGTGCACGCCGCCGTGGCGCGCAGTTGAGCCTCGGTGACGGCGGGGCGGTGGAGCTGCTGGGTCTGCATGCGGTAGAGGTGGGCGAAGGCCGTGGCGAGTGACCGCTGGATCTTGTCCTGCTCGATTCCGGAGCCCATCGACGGGGTCGCCACGGCGACCACCGTGACGGTGAGGGCGGCCAGTCCGACCAGCGGCAGAAGTCCGGTGGTGATCGCGCGGCGCCCGGAACCGTCGTAGGCCGGGTTGGTGAAATCGCGTCGGAGGAAAAGCAGGTACGCCAGCGCTGTCGCGAGCACGGTCCACAGCAGGCTGACCCCGATGCCGATCAGGAGCGGGCCGACCTGTGCCGGGCTGGTGAACAGACCGTTCCAGGCGATGAAGGCGTAGCCGGGCAGGGCGAGGCGCATGGCGACGGGCAGCGGCAGCATCTGGGCGACCTGCATCGCGAGCGCGAAGAGCGGGGGCAGCAGCAGCCCCATCGGGGACCGTCCCAGCGCGACCGACCCGAGGAGTCCGATCGCGGCGAGGGCCAGGGTCGGGGCGAGGGCGCAGACCCAGGCGAGCAGGACCCTGCCGGCGGCGTCCCCCGGCGTCAGCAGGTGGCCGTCGAGGCCGACCAGCGGCTGGTTGCCGACCGCCACGAGCCCGCCGACCGCGCTGGAACAGGCCAGCCCGGCCACGAGCAACAGGATGACGGTGAGGCTGGCCAGTGCCTTCGCCATGAAGATCCGTCGGGGCGACCGGACGGCCACGAGCAGGTGGCGCCAGGTGCCCAGCCGGTCCTCGGAGGCGAACACATCGCCCGCGACCACCGAGGTCAGCAGCGGGAGCGCCCAGGTGCCCGCGAAACCGAGCATCACCAGCGGTCCGGCCCACCCCGTGGCATGCATCCAGCGACCGAAGAGGGTGTCGGAGGGGAGCGTGCTCTGCCGGCTCACCCCGGCGACGAAGAGCGCCGGCGCGATCCAGCAGGCGAGGACCAGCAGGCGGATCCGCCATTGCGAGACGAGCTTGACCAACTCGAAGCGGTAGCCGCGCGGAACCGAGACGCGGCGGGCACTGGCAACGTTGTTGTCGACGATGGTCGCGGTCATCGGCCCGCCTCCTGCTGCTCGGTGAGGGCGAGGAACGCGGCTTCGAGCGGCGACACCACGGGTGCGAGCTCGCGCACCGCGATGCCCGACTGCACGAGCCGCCTCACCAGTTCGTCGAGGGCGGGCACCAGCGCGCGCACGACGAGCACCTCGGGGTCCTGCCGTACCCCGGTGTCGTCGACGACCTGGATCCCGGCCGTGTCGGCAGCCTGCAGGCGCGCGGCCTGCGGGTCGGAGGTGCGCAACCGGTAGTCGAGTTCACGGTTTTCGGCGGCCAGCTTGTTCAACGGGCCGGAGAAGACGACCCGTCCGGTGGCGATGATGGTGACCTCGGAGCACAGTGCCTCCAGGTCGTCCATGCGGTGGCTCGAGAGCACGACACTCGTTCCGTCCGACGCGAGCCGGGTGAGGACACCGTGTATGTGTCTTTTGCCAGCGGGGTCGAGGCCGTTGGAGGGTTCGTCGAGCACGAGCAGCCGGGGCTTGGTGAGCAAGGCCGCGGCGAGCCCGAGCCGTTGACGCATGCCGAGGGAGAAGCCGCGGGCCCGGTCGTCGGCGACATCGGTGAGCCCGACCTGGTCGAGCACTTCGTCGATCCCCGCCGTCCGCGCGTCGTGGCCGCGGAGTGCGGCCAGCGCGGCAAGGTTCTGCCTGGCGGTGAGCGAGGGGTAGAGACCGGGCCCGTCCACGAAGCCGGCGACACCGTCGGGAGCGGCGAACGCCCGCCCGACCTGCGCACCCAGGATCTCGAGTCGGCCGCTGTCGGCAACGGCCAGGCCCAGCAGGAGACCAAGCAGTGTCGTCTTGCCGGCGCCGTTCGGTCCGACCAGGCCGTGGATCTGACCCTGCGTCACATCGAGGTCGACTCCGTCGAGCGCGACGACGTTGCCGAAGCACTTGGTGATGCCGCGAGCCCGGACTGCGAGGAGTGTGTCCATGCGTCCCTTCTTTCGAAGCCCGCAGGGACCCTAGGGACGACACACAACCCAGACACAGACAGCTGGCTGAACGTTCATGGAACGGATCGTCAAGGCGTCGGCAAGTCGTGCGCACCGGTGGCCCGCATCGAGCCGGACGTGCAAACGCCTGGACGCCCCGCGTCCGTACGCAGTACCCCGCCGCGCTACGCGTTCGTTGCTCGGGACGACGGGATGCAGCCTTACGCCGGCCGCCGCCCTGGCCCAACCGGCGTGCAGCAGCAGCCCTATGCCGACGACGACCAGCCCGGCCGCACCGATCCGCGGCAGGCCGGACCGTTCCTTGAAGAGACCGCCCCTGTCGCGGCGCCGACGATGATCGACGTCATGCCTGGCTCGTACCGTATTTCCATGAGTCGACCGAAGTCAGGCGCGAGCACAATCACGCCGGGCGAGCCCGCAGCCATCTACTGCCGTATCTCACACACCAAGGACGAGGATCAGACCGGGGTCGACCGGCAGGAGCGCATCTGCCGGGAGATCGCCGAACGGCTTCAGCTCCGTGTCGAGTCTGCACACGTCTACGTGGACAACAACCGTTCGGCGTGGCAGCGCAACCGCAAGCGGCCGGGATGGGAAGAGATGCTGAAGGCGATGGGGGAGGGGGAGATCCGGCACGTCATCATGTACCACCCCGACCGCCTCATGAGGCAGCCCAGGGACCTCGAAGAGGCTCTCTCCATCGCCGACGAAAAGCGCATCCTCCTCCACGGCGAGGCGAACCGGCGCGACCTCTCGGATCCCGATGACCGGTTCATCCTCCGTATTGAGGTGGCCCATGCGTGCCGCTCCTCCGACGACACCTCGCGACGCCTGAAGGACGCCCTGAAGGACAAGGCCCGCGAGGGCCAGCCACACGTGGGCAACCGACCGTACGGCTACACCAGCGACGGCCGCGCGATCATCGAGGAGGAAGCGGAGATCGTCCGCGAGGTCTTCCGCCGCTATCTGGACGGCGAGTCACCGAACCTCATCGCCCAGGACCTCACAGCCCGCTCGATCCCCACGTCCAAGGGCAAGACGTGGCAGCCCGAGAAGGTTCGCCATCTACTGTCGTCCAAATTCGTGGCGGGCGTCCGGATCCACCAGGGCGAAGAGGTGGGAGTCGGGGCGTGGCCGGCCATCATCGACCGGGGCCAGTGGGACGAGGTTCAGCGGCTCAGGGAGTACCGGGCCGAGCGCGCCAGGGACGATCAGAAGCGACCGACCCGGAACTACCTCCTGCGCGAAATCGCGACCTGCGCTTGCGGAGTGCGCATGGCCGGTACGAACGGCGGTCGATACGCCTACTACCGGTGCACCCGCGCCGACGACACGGGTCAGCAGAAGTGCAACCGGTCCGTCTCTGCCGGGCCCCTCGAAGAGTTCGTGCGGGATGTGGCGATCAAGGTGCTGACCAAGCTGGACACCTCGGGCTACGAGCCCGCCACGACGAGGCGCCCCGAGGCCGATGTGCTCGCGGACGAGAAGGACCGCGCGAAGCTGGAGGAGCTGAAACAGCTGTGGCTCAACGATGACGACTTCACGACCGCAGACTTCCAGGCCATGCGCGGCCCCATCCTCAAGCGGATGAAGGAGCGGCAGCGGAAGACCGTCAAACGGCCGATCGCAGTCCTGGAGGGGATCGCCGGACCGGACGCCGAAGTCAACTGGAAGCGGCTGGAGAAGGAGGAGGACTACGCGCGCATGAACGCGATCTACCGCTTCCTGTTCGCCGCCGTGATCGTCCGTCCTCCGACGAGGAGGGGCAGGGGGTTCGACACCGACCGGGTGGACATCAAGCCGAACGCTCTGGACTAGGGCTCGTTCGGGTGCTCTCATGCGAAGCCGATGCCCAGCGCCTCGGTATGGTAGCCCTTCCGGGGAGCAGCGTCAGTTCAGGTGGCTGGCAATCTCGAGGAGCTGTGCATCGGTGATGTGGGGGCTGGCTGTGTTTATGACGAAGGTGTACGTACCGTCAGACCAGGCCAGGGTGCGGTTGTCGGGGGTCTTGTCATCCAGGTGGCCAGAGTGGCCGCTGATGGAGACGTCTTTGCCAGAGACCTGTTTGCCAGGGGCCGCGCCACGCGGATTCGTGCCGCTGATCTGGGTGATACTCAGGGAGGGCTGCCCCGAGGTGGTGCTGTAGAAGCGGGTCCAGACGGGGTCTTGCGTGGCGGTTCGCTCGAAGGGCGAGGGGATGGGTCGCTGGCCCGCGTCCTCCGGATAGATGTTGTCCGTCTGCCTGTAGCCCGGGGGGAGGTAGTGGGGGCTGATGAGCTGTGTTGCATGGAACGGTGTGATGGTCCATGCCGTGCCTGCTTCCGTGAGCTTCCGTGAGCCGAGGGGGGAGCGCAGGATGGTGCTGATCTGCTGGGGAGTGCTGGCGCACTGGTGCCGCAGATCGGCCGTCCCCTCGTGCAGGACGAGGCTGACGGAGTTGCTGGACTCGTGGGCGACGAGGCGGGGCTTGACTTCCTGGCAGGGGGTCCACCTGACGGCGGTGGTGATGGTCTGGCCGTCCGCGCTGACGAGCACCTCGCCCAGTACCGCGGCCTCCTGGGTGTCTGTGTCCCGGGTGAGCCAGAGGTCCAGTGCGGTGGCCAGGCCCGCTGCTACTGCACAGGCGGCCAGGGCAAGGCGGATGCGTTTCGAATTCACGCGCATACTCCACGGTCGTCGGGGGCACGGGGAGCCTGTCAGGTTTTCCTCTGAAAGAGAACCGGGGGTGGGCTGACACCCATCGGCGTCAGCCCACGGCTCCGTTCCGGTTGGTCAGTTGGTGATGAGGGTCCAGCCCATGTCGGACAGGGTCTGGTAGATCGGCACGTAGTAGGCGCCCTTGAGACACCATGGCGTTCGGACGTGGCCGTCGAGGACGGTGTCCTGGTTGAGGCTGGGCGGGCACGTGACGGTCGTGTCCAGGGCGGTGATCGTGCCGCGTGCCTGGTCTGCTGTGTAGTTGTTCACGCCGGCGAAGACTGGGCCGCCGCTGTCGCCGTTGACCGCGGCGACGCCGTCCGGGGTGTACTGGGTCGCAAAGGCGAGATCGGTGATGGGGCGCAGATGGCCGTCGGCGCCGGTGACGCTGATGTCCGTCTGGGCGATCTGGACGTTGCAGTGGACGCCGCCGTTGGCGCCGTCGGTGCACACGTATTCGCCGCGGTTGTTGTGGCCCCAGCCGGTCACGGCTTTGGAGTATCCGTCGGTCCGGTTGGCCGCACCGTCATACAGAAACCCGCCGGCCTGCTTCGAGTAGAGGCTGATGGCAACCACGTCATCATTCACGTCGCTGCGGAGCGGGTCGCTGACGCCTACAAGGTCACCACCGACGTACGTCTTCCACTGACCGTTGCCGCCATCGCAATGCCGGGCGGAGGTGAGCATGGGAGTGCCCTGCGCGGTTTTGATGGCGAACCCGCCGGAGCAGATGCCTCCGGTGGGGTTGCGCAGTGCGTCTCCGCCGAACCAGGGCGACTGGTCGTGGGCGCGTGACGCGTCCGAGACCAGCGGCTTGTAGACGATCGACGTGTTGATCCCGGTCAGGCGGTCCGTGATGGCCTTGATCTCGCGGGAGCGCTCTGTGCGCGCGCTCCGGGCCAGGGGATCGACCAGGTCGCGTTTCTCAACCCCGCGGTCCTCGTCATACCCAATATCTAGGCCATTTCCGTCGGTCGCCGGGCCGACGGAAGTGATACGGATGGCGTCGCTGGTGGAACCGAGATGGACCTCCTTGAACTTGCCGCCCTGAATCAGCTTTTTCCGGGCTGCGTGGAGTTCGGCCTTGGAGTACTTGGCCGAGCGGACTTCAGCGGTCACCCCGCCAGGCAGGTGGGCCAGTGTGTTCCTCACTCGCGTGGGTGGGGTGCCCCGCCAGTACAGGCGAAGGTGGTTGTGGTCCGGGTCGATCGCGATGTCGGTGAATCCGGGAATCTTCGCGCGCTCGGACTCTGAGAGCCCCTGGGTGATCTCGCCTGCGATCTTGTCCAGGGTGTCCTGCTGCTGTTGCACCTGGATCAAGTGCGGGTCGGTGATGTTGTGTGCCTTGGCGCCGGCCGTGAGGTTGGCTTCGAGACCCGGTGAGGGGACGGACGCACCGGCCGGGGGAGACGTGATGAAGGGGACAGCCACGAGCAGCGCGGCTGCGGGCAGAGCTGCGACTGGCCACCTACGTCTGCCACTGAGGCTCTTCACGGAATGCCTTCCTGCCGATCACTGAGTTGACGTGATCATGCTGGCTGTTCGACCTGAGATCGAAAACGGGGGGATCGGTCATTCTGTGAAGCATGCGAACTGCCCTACGGTGCAGGCGCGTTCGTTATGGAGGCGCACAGGCTGCGCAAGATCGGCGCGCGGCATCTTTCCGGTTTCTTGGGGAAACTCTGATCTCTCCCTTGAACGAGATCTACTAGGAGCTGTTGCGAACGGTCTTGTCGCTGGCGGAGAGCTGCTCTTGGGTGCGGACATCGAGACGGCGACGGCACACATCCGATGCCTGGGGGCGATGAGGCAGTGGCCGAAACACAGACGTCGGATCCAGGGCTGAAGGGGACCGCTGCGTCCCCTGCCGGGCCACCCTTCGCTTTTCCAGGGCTGATGGGGTGGCCCGGTCTCGGTATGGGGTTGTGAAGCGCGGCTCCTCCTTCGGGAGGGGAGCCCCCAGGGGTCCAGAGGAGCCGCGCCCCGTCGGCCGGAGAGGTCAGCTCCGGCTCATGCCCGGGCCGTCGCCCGCTCCCGATCGCGAGGGAGCAGCGCAGGGGCCGACAGCCCGGAGATCAAGTCAGCGAATCGTCCTTGCCTCCGCCGTCGAGGTCGAAGCGGCACCACACGGTCTTGCCGCCCCGGTCTTCCGGTGTCCACCAGACCGAGGTGGCCAGCCGCTGGGCGATCAGCAGCCCCCGCCCTGTCGCGGGCAACACCGCCTCCGACAGCTCTCCCACCAGCTCCGGGGAGAACGTCTCGCCGAGCGGAAGCAGGGGAGGCGTTGAGTCCTCATCAGCGACTCCGATGAACAGCCACTTCGACCACATTTTGAACGTCACATCGATGCGCCGAGCGCTACCCAGGCGAGCCCGACGAGGGTCCGGCACCGCGTGGTTCACCACGTTGTCTACGAGTTCTGACACGACCAGTCGAGCGTCATCGATGAGCTGATCGGCACCTACGCCCCGAAGGAATGTCGCCGTCATGTCCCGTGCCATACGTGCAGTGTCGGAGAACTCGGCGAAGAGCGTGAGCGCTAGGAAGTGCGCACCCGAGGACGGGTCCGGCGCCACGAACCAGTGAGCGTACGCATCCAGTTCGCTTGCCAAGTACTCGCGCTTTTCCGCTTTCCTCGCGTCCATCACGTCCCCTTCTGAGCCTTAGACGGCCTCTGCGCACGGCTTGCTTTGGCCAAGCCAGTACACGCCGGGCAGCCCGCGACCGGGAGCGTTCACCAGGGGGTTCACGTGAACACCGGCAAGCGCGGCGGGGGTTCACTAATGAACCCCCCCAAGGCGACACTGTTTGTGACACAATGGATACTCGTCGCAATTCTCGGGTTGGCAGGGGAGCATGAGCCGAGAGTCGAACGCGCACTTGATCGCTGTCATGGACGAAGCGAAGGTCTCGAACAAGGGCCTCGCGAAGCGCATGACGGACGAGGCCGCCCGGCGCGGCATCGACCTGGGAACAACGCACATCGCCGTGAAGCGTTGGCGAGAAGGCGCAGGCATCAGGCCGCAGACAGCGGCGATCATGGCGGACGTTCTCTCGGCCAAGCTCGGGCGCCTCATCACGCCGGGTGATCTCGGATTCTTCGATCACGCCAAGTCGTCGGCTCCCGAAGCGATCGGCTACCCGAGCACGATTCCCGACGTCCTGTCCATGCTTGACGGACTTGCTCAGGAACGCGCAGACGCCCCCGCTTCGGACCAACTGATCACCGCGGACGCCGACCTCAGCTCGGCCGTCCTGTCATGGATGATCGCGCGCCCCGATGGCATCCAAGCCGATAGGCCAGCTCACCAACGAGTCGGCATGCGCGATGTCCGTGCGATCAGGGACGCCGCCGGGACGTTCATGGCCCTCGACTTCAAGTACGGCGGAGGCCACGGCCACAAGGCACTACGCCACTACTTCCGGCACGAGGTGTTACCCCTGTTGGACGCAAGCTACAGCGAGAAGGTGGGCACGGCGTTATTCGGCGCCTCCGCCGAGGTATCCCAGCTGCTTGCGTGGACCGCGTACGACGCCGGAAACCACCGTCTTGCCCACCGCTACCTGACATCTACGCTGCGCCTCACCCAGGTCACCGGCGACCGCATGTTCGGCGCCCGCATCCTCACCAACCTCAGCCACCAGGCCAACTACCTCGGCAACCATGCCCAAGCCATCCAGTTAGCGCGATCTTCCCTGGAGGGGGGAAGAGGCGCGGCCACTCCCCGCGCCATGGCATTGTTCGCAGCTCACGAAGCCCGCGCTCTGGCGAATGCGGGAGACGCACACGGAGCCGGCCGAGCCATGAACGAAGCGGAACGCTATTTCGAGCGAGCCGACACCGTCACCGACCCTGAGTGGTTGAGCTACATGGACGCTGCCGAACTCGAAGGCGAGATCTGCCACTGCCTCCGCGACCTCAAGCAGCGCCGAGAAGCCGTCCAGTACGCCCAGCGCGCCGTGGACAGCACCGACCCCAAGTACGCCCGCACGTTGGGGTTCTGCCGCATGGTTCTTGCCCAGAGCCAGCTACTGAACGGCGAGTTGGAAGCCGCCGTCACCACCGCGAGCCTCGCAGTCGACGGCGGCGACTCCCTACAGTCCACCCGCTTCCAGCGCTACGTGACCGACTTCCAGAACGAGGTCAGCGTGCACGCAGCGAACCCCACCGTGGCCGCCTTCAACGAGAAGGTGCACGACGCACTTGCCCGCCTAGACGAGGACGACGAGTAGCCGCTACCAGGGCCGCCAGTCGCGCGGCGCATCGTCGTCACGCAATGCGTCAATGCGCCGCCGGTACTCGGCCGCCACCGTCTCGCTCTCCTGAACGTTCTGCATGAGCCATGTAGTCATGCCGAACTCTTGCAGCCCGCGCAGAGTGTCATACCCGTGCCAGTCGTACAGATCCCGCCCGTACGCCGAGACGAAGTCGGCGTACTGTTCGTCGGTCTGCCACCTCAGGCTGTGGTGCTCCACCGCCGTGACCATGAGATCCCACTCCGGGTGATCGAAGCAGAAGTACTCGAAGTCGATCAGGATCACTTGGCCCTGGTCGTTCACCATGAGGTTCTGCACATGAGCGTCACCGTGGACCGGCCCCTTCGCCGACTCGAACCGCAACTCGGCGAACTTGTCCCGAAGCTCCCGTTCCCGCTTCCGCAGGAACGCCTTGTCATCCGCAGGGATCCGCGCCCGCTCCAGGCGCAGCTCTGACTTCTCGAACGGCCTGTACGACGGAAGGTCAAGACCCGCCGACACCGTCAAAGAGTGCAGATCCCGCAGGATGCCTCCCAGCTCCCCGTACGTGGCCTCACGGTCCCCTTCCACGATCAGATGCCAGAAGGTCACCGGGTGGCCGTCGACCAACAGCGGTTGCTCCAGGTCTTCAACCGCCCGGGTCGCCGGGAAACCCTCACCCGTCAGCCAGTGCGAGACAGCAACTTCCCGACGGGCTTTTGGAAGCCACTCCTCCCCACGTGCCACTCGCACGACCACCGGCACCGAGGCCAGCCGGAAGAGCGCGTTCTCCCCCAGCCTAATCAACTCCGCGCCTCTGTCGTCGAGCCCCGCAGCCCGGCACGCGGCAACCATGACCCGCGCAGCCCCCGCCGACGTGAACCCCTCTTCCGATCGAGCAGCGTCAACCGCCATGCCCGTACCAGCTCCCCTAGTCGCGCGCGATCAACCAGCGCACGTCTGTGGGTGACCAACCCAACGTGCGCCGGACACGTCGTAGACCGTACCTGGGTCAACTGCTCAACACGAGGGTCACTGTGATCAGGCAAACTGCGCGCACTGAAAGGGTTTCGCCGGATCTGTACCCGGTCCCCGGGTCTCGGTAGCATTGTGTCCTTATGGAGGGCCGCGCAGTCTCACAGGGTGCTGACATGCAGAACGAAATCAACGGTGGCGTGTTTTTCAACGCGGTTATCCAAGGGCACCAGGTAAACTTGCAACTCCCTGCAACCATAGCCCCGTCCTTATCTGGGATTCCTCGACGCTCATCCACGTTTACGGGACGCGATCAAGAGCTTAAGGAAATAGCTTCTGCCCTCGCCCCGAGTGAAAAAACGGAATAGCACTCGCCTTCTCAGGGATGGCAGGAGTTGGCAAGACAGAGCTTGCGTTGCAACTCGCCCATCGCGTACTCAAAGAGCCTGGATGGTTTCCAGGTGGATCCCTATTTATTGACCTTGCAGGATACGATTCGGAACGAAGGATCCTGCCGGGGGCTGCGCTCGGACAGCTCCTTCGATCTCTCGGGATTCCCGCTGAAGCAATTCCGGATGACACTCAAGAGTGCGCCCGCATTTATCACTCTGCCTTGCAGGCATACGCCCAACAGGGGCGGCGAATTCTTATCGTCGTCGACAATGCCGATTCGGTCGAACAGTGCTCGCCGTTGATTCTCAGCGACGATGTCAACGCAGTCTTGATCACATCGAGACATACGCTCGCTGTGGATGCCACCCGATATGACCTAAGTGTACTATCCCCCGAATCTTCGCAGGAGTTGATTGGATCAGTCCTTCGCAAATATAGCGCCGGCAAGGATACGCGTGCAGATCAAGAGTCTGGAGCACTCTGTCGAATAGCACAGCTATGCGGGTACCTTCCGCTGGCTCTGCAGATTGCGGCGGCACTGCTGGCAGATTCGCCAAACCGCCCTCTGATTTCTCTGGCAGAGGATCTGGCCAATGCGCAGACTCGGCTAGACACTCTGGAACGTGAAGAACGTACTGTTCGTGCGGTCTTTGAACTGTCGTACACAGCCTTGCAAGAAGATCAGGCCCGGCTCTTTCGATTGCTTCCGATCAATTCTGGGCCCGACATCTCCACGGAGACGGTGGCACATTTGGCCGACCGCGAGGAACGCGTGGCTAGTCGGCTCCTTGAGTCGCTTGCCCGAGCACATCTGATCGAGATAGGCCGGGAATGGGGACGTTGGCGCCTGCACGACTTGCTTCGCCTCTATGCTGAGGAGAAGGGAATGGAGCAGGCCCGTGAGAATGAACGAAGGGAGGCCGTTCGGCGGCTGACCAGCTACTATGCCAACGTTTCCGAGGCTGCAGATTGGATCCTCAGGGGTGGCTCATCGAAAGCGGAGCGTCGAAATTTCCAGAATAGGAGAGGTGACGCTCTCAAGTGGTTTGAGGCAGAGGAACCAAATCTCCTCGCCGCTGCCCACCTTGCGGAGGGCTCCGAACTGACTAAAGAAGCGTACTTGATTTCAATGCACCTTGGGCTCTACCTTGATATTCGTCGCAGGCTATCTGATAGTGCACGTGCGGCAAATACTGCGCTCAGGGCGGCACGCCAAGCCCAAAACATTGAATGGCAGGCAAGAGCTTTGAGTCATGTAGGGCTCGCCTTGTCAAGCGTTAGGCGTTTCCGCGAAGCAATAGGACCTCTCAGGCTAGGGGTCAAACTCTCACGGGAGGCGGGGAATCAGCAGGTCGAATGCGACTGCCTCCTCGCCCTGGGGGCGGCACTAAAGGGGGCAAGCGGAGCGGACGCAGCGGTCGCCCCACTGCGTCGCGCACTGAATCTCGGGAAACAATTGAAGAGTCCGATTAGCGTAGGGACTGCACTGACGAATCTTGGAAGTGCTTACAGGGAATCCGGCAGGCTTAAAGAGGCGGCTGAGGCGTACTCTGAGTCGATCACCTATCATCACATTAGTAGGGATCGCCGAAAAGAAGCCTCCGGATATTCCGGACTAGCTGCCGCGCTTTTCCAGATGGGCGATATTTCGACGGCATTTCCACACTTCGGTAAAGCAATTAAGATTTACCAGGAAGTGGGAGATGAGCACGGCCTGGCCATTGCCTTGATGAACCTCGGAAACGCCCATATGGGCATGGGAAACCTTGAAAAAGCGCGCCAGATATACAAGCGAGCCAGGTTGCACTATCAAGAGAGTAGCGACAAACAGGGTGAAGCCGCCACTCTACTCAACTTGGCCACTTTGGAACGCACCGCGGGAAATCCCGGAAAGGCGCGTATCTATTCCCAGCAGGCGCAGGGCATGCTTAACACAGCACCATGGATAGTCCCAAACATCACCGGGCCCTGATCCGGTACGACCGGGGCCAGCGCGAGGCCGCCAACCTCAGCAAAGCCGCCGCACTCCGCATCGGCCAGGAAGCCGGCCATGGCGACATCATGGCTTGGGCGTGGGATATAGAAGCTTGGTTCGCCCTCACACAGAGCCGTTGACAAGACATGCTCAACGCCGTTGAAGCCGGACGCGCCTAGGATCAGACACACTCCGTCGGCGTCCAGCTCTACGCGCACAAGGCCCGCGCCGCCGCACGCATGGGAGACGCCCGTCTGGTCCGCGACTCCTTGGATGCCGGCCGCGCCCGCCTGCACCGGCTCCCCCGTCCCGACCACCCGGAACACCACTTCATCATCGACCCCGACAAGTGGGACTTCTACGAGATGGACGCCTACCGCCTCCTCGGAGACGATGAGCGCGCCGCCGCCCACGCCCGAGCAGTGATCCGAATAACCACCGGTCCCGACGGACCCGAGATCTCCCTGATGCGGGCCGCGGAAGCCCGCCTTACCCTCAGAGTCGCCGCCGCTCGCACAGGCGAGATCGAGGAAGCTATTGGTACGGGTACAGCAGCCCTCGAAGTCGACCGGAAGTTTTAGTGAGTTGGACAAAGAGCTACGCGCCAGATACCCCCGCGAAGCCGCCACACGCAACTTCCATGAACAGGTTGACAATCAAGCAAGGAGCCGCCAGGCCTGAGCTTCCGTTCTAATTCCGACCACTCGCAATCCGAGCTCCCCTTAGATAGGGCCTCGCTTAGACAGTGAAAACCAGCCCACACATCAGGCAATGAATCCGATCCAGCCGATCTTCGAGAATTTTGAGCGGCTCAAAGGGATGGCACGGTGGTTCAACAATCACCATGTCGTCCGGATCGCTGGGGGGCTCGGCTACTTCAGAGCGAGGACTCGGCGAAAACTTAAATCCCGTCCCTGATAGCTCACGCCCGATTTCCTCGGTAACCGGTTCACGTGCCACTGAGGCCATATATTCCAACTGGGTAGGAGTCCACCAAGAATCCTTCCCTGCTGGCACTCCACAGTATGGGCAGAAGTAGTTTTCCGGATCAAGGAAATCATCCGGCCTTTCCGCGGTTTCCCCATAGAACCACTTAAATTCGCTCTCACAGGTTGGACATTCCCTGCGGATGAATCCAGAGCTGTCGAGAGTAATTCGCATTGAAATCTCCACGCCCGACTCCCTAGATGCTAATCTTCGAGAAAAATCGCACCGTACCTCCGCCTTCGAGAGATCCTGTGATCTCGGCGTCGAAGATACCTTTCCCTCCACCCATCACGACCGACACGGGAAGTCTCACACTGTCACCCGGCCGCATGATGTCGATAGGGAGATCGTGGTCGATTAGGCGGAAGCTACTGGCCTCAGAGGGAAAGGCAACCGAAACATTCAGAATGTCGGAGGTTCCAGTATTGGAGACAATAAGTCGATACCTGCCGCTATATCCTTCCAATCGGGCTGTAAGCCTGGCCTCCTTCTTTCTTTCAGGTGGTTCCTGGAGAATTCTCCCCTTCGGGGCTTGCTCCTGGGCATGGTCGATAAGATCGCGCTCGTTGAGCAAGTTCACAAGAACGTCATAGGTCTCGAAGAATTCATCTCGCAGGCCGTGAAGGCGCATCTCATCCACTGAAGGCTGGTGTACCCTAAGCTTCAAGACCCACCCATCTTCGGGGTGCTCCAGATCCTCAGCGCCACTTGCCGCTCTAGGATCAGCAAAGAGCAGGTCGAGCATTCCCTGCATAAGTCTCCCACCTGCCTCCAGACAAGAAGTCTCCGCATTCCGAAGATCTGAATCCACATACTGGATCGGATTGGTTGTCATGCGAGTCATTCCTTCTTCGAGCAGCCGATTCACCTTGCCGCTGACCGTGAAGAAGTCCTGAACACGCAGATGCCGAAGCCAGCCAGCCAAAGGAGGAAACGCCCGGAGGAAACTCTGCGCCCTCGCTCGATCGCCCAAATGCGTAGAAGGCGGCACTTCTAGAGCCTTTGAAGATTTGACACGCGAGGAATCTCTGCCAGCCTCATACACAGCCTGGGTCTCAAACAGTCTCGTGCGCAGCACTTGATAAACTGCATCGTCTGAGCTTGCCGCCCGAATAATCCTGCTATGGTCGCCCGGAAGCATGGCAGCATGAAGAAATGTACTCTGCGCCGAGGCCCTCTTGACTACATTGTCTTCAGTGCCGCCATATACCCAGATAGGAATGCGGCATGAAGACGATCCAACTTCAGCAGCATTGACAATCTGATTCTGCACCGTGCGATGGGTGTCCGTGACCAGGTCATTAAACGGGCGAAGAGTCTGCTCCTGGGGGTGTCGTTGCCACCATGCCCGTCGGAGGCTGAGTGCAAATTCCGACCCCGTGTTCGGACAAGCGAACAACACAATTCCCTGAATCCTTGCCAGATCCCTTCCGCGCCCTTCCGTCAACATTCTCGCCAGATACCTCTGGATAATCAACCCACCCTGGCTATGCGCCACCAAGAAAAGGCGACTATGGCTGCTCTTCTGGTCATGAAGGTAAGCCTTGAGCAAATCGGCAATGTCATCGAGGGCAGGGATGCGTCGATCTGGCCGGAACCGGATCTTCGGAGATGCATAGCTGAAGCGGTACGCAGACGCGAACGACAGTTCACTGTCCCTTGCCATGAGTGACCCAATGGAGTCCCACGTGGCCGGGCCGGAGAAGAGCCCGTGAACGAACACCACGTCGAGGTTGTCCTGCACTGTGCCCGCCGCTTTCAAGGTTGTCGACCCATTCAAGGTGGATAACGCGCCGATTCTGCCCCATCCCCGCTCGTTCGCGATAGGCCATCGCGTGTATCACAGTTTGTAATCATGCGGATACGGAAACTATACGGCGCCATCACCTACTAGCGTGCCGCGGTCATCCCAGCAAAGTGCGACACACAGTCCTCCTCCGCCAATGCGCTGACCAGCGGATTTATTACTCTATGAGTCCGACTTGACCGACATGCCCCTCTGGGCACGTTTGAGATCTGCTGCTGCACCAGTTCTGGCGGAGTAGCTTGATCGACATGGATCAGGGGCGGGTAGTTGAAGCGTTTTGTCTTGAGGCGAGGCAGGTCGCGCGGGCGATGACCGGGGTCTCGGCGGCCGAGTGGCGTCTGCCGACACGGTGTGCACCGTGGAATGTGAGCGACTTGCTGGCTCATGTCCGGGTGGTGATTGCCTGGCTGCCGGGCATGCTGGCCGCGCCGGCGCCGCCCCGGGCCGAGGTCTCGGCAGTGGAGTACTACCGGCCCGACGACCGTTTCGCTCCGGACACCAACGCGGCTCGGATCGCTCTGGCCCAAGATCATGCGGCCGAACGGGTCAGCGGTGCCGCGCTCGCCGATGACTTCAACGCCACTTGGCAACAGGTGGACCGATTGTGCCGGGCCGAACCCGAAGGGCGTGCGGTTCGCACCCGGCACGGCGATGCGATGCTCCTGTCGGAGTTCCTGCTGACGCGCGTGGTTGAGGTCGCCGTGCACGGCCTGGACCTGGCCGACGCCCTGGGGCGCGAGCCATGGCTGACTTCCCAGGCCGCAGATGTGGTGCAGGATCTTCTGCTCGGCCCGGACGGGGCCGCGGCACTGGAGAAGCTGGGCTGGAGTCAGCTTCGCTTCCTGCGCAAGGCGACGGGGCGCGAGCCGATCACCAGCGAGGAAGCACTGGACGTCAGCCGACTGGGCATCCGGTGGCTCACGCTGGGATGAGAACCTCGCCGACTGACGCCGGCGAAACGGTAGATCTCCATCGCGCTCTCACGGCGCGGGACGAGGCCGCAGCGTACGAAACCGCTCAGCCGCGGTGACGGCCGGCGTCACGTGGACTGCTCGCGCACGTCCACCAGCGTGCCGCCCGCGTGGGCGATCAGTGTCTTCGGATCCATCGGGAACACGGTGTGCGGGGTGCCCGCAGCGGCCCACACCGTGTCGTGGTCGAGCAGCGAACGGTCGGCGAGCACACGCGTCTGCGTACGGTGCCCGAAGGGCGGCACGCCGCCGATCGCGTACCCGGTGGTCTCCCTCACGACGTCCGCCTTGGCGCGGGTGACCTTCTCGGCACCCAGCTCCTCCCGGACGCGCTCCACGTCCACCCGGGACGCGCCGTCCATCAGAACGAGAACCGGCACATTGTCCGCCGCGAAGATCAACGACTTGCAGATCTGGCTCAACTCGCACCCGATCGCCTCCGCGGCCTCCGCGGCCGTACGCGTCGCGTCCGGGAAGCGGCGGATCTCGGCGTGGAGTTCGCCGAGCCCGAGCTCTTCGAGGGCCGCGGCGAATCGGGGATGGGCTCCTGATTCCGAAGACGTCATGAACGGCACGCCGGCGATGGGTGTACCGCGCATGCGACCGGGTATTCGGGCGGCCCCGGCCGCCCGCCGTGCGTCAGCTCCCCGCCCGCAGCAGCGCCGCCACGATCGGCCCCGCCGAGTCGCCGCCGTGGCCGCCCGCCTGGACGACGCCCGCAGCTGCCAGATCGCCCTTCCAGGCGGTGAACCAGCCGTTGGGCTGCTTCTGGCCGTCGACCTCCGCCGAGCCCGTCTTCGCGCCGTAGTCCGGGCCCAGGCCCGCCATCGCCTTGGCGGCCGTCCCCGCTTCGGCGGTGTACTGGAGGACCTCCCTCAGCTGGGCCTGCGTGGACGCGGACATCGTGCGGGTCGCCTTCGCCAGGGTGCGGTTGTCCACCGACGAGGCGACCAGGTAGGGCTGGTGGAAGACGCCCGTCTTCGCCGTCGAGACCACCGAGGCCATGTTTAGCGGGTTCATCCGGACGCCGCCCTGGCCGATCAGGGACGCAGCCATCTGGGCCGCGCTCTGCACCGGGACCGCGCCGTCGAAGGTCGGGACGCCGATGGCCCAGTTGTTCATGCTCAGTCCGTAGATCTGCTGGGCGACGTTGGTGAGGTCGTCGTTCTGCAGTTTCGTCGCCTGGCTGATGAAGGCCGTGTTGCAGGAGGCCGCGAAGCTCGACTTGAATGTGCCGTTCTTGATCTCGAACTTGTTGTCGTTCTGGAACTTCCAGCCCCCGTACGTCACGAACTTGGGGCAGGGGTGTGCCTTGTCCGCCTTCGCCAGGCCCTTCTCGAACAGCAGCGTCGACGTCACGATCTTCATCGTCGAACCCGGCGCGAGGGAGCCTTGGAACGCCACGTTGAAGCCGTGGTCGTGGTTCGCGACCGCCAGGATCTCGCCCGTCGACGGGCGCATGACGACCACGGACGCCTTGTCCTTCGTCGTCACCTCCTGCTCCGCCTTCGCCTGGAGCGTCGGGCTCAGCGTCGTCTTCACGGTGCCCGGGGTGCCCTCGCTCAGCGTCACCAGGGTCTTGTCGGGCGTCTTCTGGGTGCCCTTCTTGGCCGCCTTGCGCGCGATACGCAGCTCGATGCCCGCTTTGCCGCCCGCGGTCTTGCCGTACTTCTCGCGCAGGCCGTCCAGCACCGTGCCGAGCGACGGGTACTTGGCCGTCGTGAGTTCGCCGCCGTTGCGGTCCAGGGCCTTGACCGGGGGCGTGCCCGCCTCACCCGTCACCAGGCGGTCGCCCTCGGTCAGGTCCGGGTGCACCACCGACGGCTGCCAACGCACCAGCGGCACACCGTCCTTCGCCCGGCGCACGACGGTCAGCCTCGACGCGTACGCGAGCGGCTTGCTCATGCCCTTGTACGACACCGTCGCCTTGACGGAGAACGGGACCGACGTCCCGGACGGCGTGCCGCGGGTCAGCGTCACGCCTGTGATGTGCGCGTCCTTGCCGTAGCCCGTCAGGAGCTGCGTCGCGGCGGCCGAGTCGTCCGTGGCGGCTGCCGCCTTCGCGACGTCGCCGTGCTGCCAGGCCGTGAGGAACGCCGTGGCCGTGGTGCGGACCTCGGAGGCGGACGGCGGGCCGATCTTCACGAGCCTGTGGTGCGCCGCGTCCGCCGAACGGTCATCGGCCGCGGCGCCGCCGCCGAGCAGGAAGTAGGCGCCGGCCGCCCCGACCACACAGACGAGGGCGATCGCGCCCCCGATCACCAGCGGCCGGTTGTTGGTGCGCTCGGTGGCGCGTCTTCTCTTGCCCACAGCTCCCGATCCTCCGCAGTCCCCAGGTCCCCCCGGTGCCTCACACTCCTCAACGAGAACAACCACACTAGAGTCCCGCAGTGACACGGGTGACGTCAGCCGCCGGTTCGTAGCACAGCTGCGACGATAGGACCGGCCGCGTCGCCGCCGTGCCCGCCCTCCTGGGTCATGGCCGCCGCCGCGACATCGCCCCGGTAGCCGGTGAACCAGCTGTTGGACTTCGTCTGTCCGTCGACCTCCGCGGACCCGGTCTTCGCGCCGATGTCCCCGCCGAGCCCGGCCATCACGCGCGCGGCCGTGCCCTCGGTCGCGGTCAGCCTCATCATCGCCTTCAGCTGGGCGACCGTGCCGGCGGACAGGCCCCTGGCGGTCGCCAGTTGTCGGTTGTCGAGCTTCGGCGAGACCAGGTACGGCTGGCGGAAGGTGCCCGTGATCGCGGTCGCCGTCACCGACGCCATGTTCAGCGGGCTCATCTGCACCTGGCCCTGGCCGATGGCGTTGGCCGCGCGGTCCGGGCCGGTGGAGGCCGGGACGCTGCCGTCGAAGGAGACGATGCCCGTCTTCCAGTTGTCCTGTCCGAGGCCGAAACGCTCCTGAGCCTCGGCCGTCAACGACCCGTCCGTGAGCGGCTTCTCGTCGATCAGCTTCACGAACGCCGTGTTGCACGACCGCATGAAGCTGTTGGCGAGACTGGCGTGCAAGTTGGGCGCGAGCCCCTTGAGGTTGGTGAACGTCTGGCTCTGCCACGTCGCCGAGGGCGGGCAGGGCGCGGCACCGTTCATCGTGGTCACGCCGTTGTCGATGAGCATCGCCGACGTGATGATCTTCATCGTGGAGCCGGGCGCGAGCCGCCCCTCGAAGGCCGCGTTGAAGCCGTCCGTGCGGTGGTTGGCGACCGCGAGCACCTCACCCGTGCTCGGCTTCACCGCCACCACCGACGACTCCGCGAACTCCTGGACCGCCTGCTCCGCCGCCGCCTGCACGGGGGCGCTGAGCGTGGTGTGCAGCTTGCCGGGCGTGCCCTTGGCGAGGGTCAGCAGGGTCTTGCCGGGCGTGTTCTGGTCGGCACGCTCGACGGACAGCTCGATGCCCGGCTTTCCGCCGGCCGCGTCGCCGTACTTCTCGCGCAGCGCCTCCAGGACCGGGGCGAGGGACGGGTACTTCTCCGCCGTCAGCACCACGTCGTTCCGGTCCACCGCCTCGATGGGCGGGACCTTCGCCTCACCGGTGACGAGCGTGTCGCCCTTCGCCAGGTCCGGATGGACGACGGACGGCTGCCAGTCGACCAGCGCCCGCCCGGTGGTCTGCCCGCGCACGACGGTCAGTCTGCTCGCGTACGCGAGGGGCTTGGACTTCCCCTCGTAGGACACCGTCGCCTTGACGGAGAACGGGACCGCGTCCCCGCTCCGCGCGCCCGGTGTGATGTGCACCTCGGTGATGTGCGCGGCGGTGCCGTATGCGGTCAGCAACTGCTGCGCGACCCCGGCGTTGTTGGTGTACGAGGCCGCGGCGGCCGCATCGCCCTTCTCCCAGGCGGCGAAGAACTTCGCACTCGCCTCCTTGACCTCGCTCGCGGACGGCGGGCCGGTCTTCACGGGCGCGGGCCCGCCGACCCCGCTCCCCGGCCCCCCGCTGAGCGCCGTCAGGACGTTGTACGCCCCGTATCCGGCTCCCCCCACCATCACCACGAACACCCCGCCCACTATGGCGGTCTTGACCCCCTTGCGCATGGCGCGTCTCCCCCTCCCCGTAGGCCTCGCACTGTAGGCGGCCAGGGGGGCGGGGGTGACGGATGTGTTCGATTGTTGTCCGAAGAGTGATCAGTGATGTGACCTAAACCCAGGTATCCAGCCACATCCGTGAACGCCAGGAGTCGATCGGGATCGCCGTACCCGTGTACAGGGGCCAGAAGTAGATGAAGTTCCAGGCGATCAGCAGGACCAGGACACCCGCGCCCGCCGCTCCCACGATCCGGCGGCGTTCGTCCGAGCCGGGCGGACCGAGGATGGCGCCGATCATCATCGCCACCGCAAGGCACAGGAACGGGACGAAGACGACCGCGTAGAAGTAGAAGATCGTGCGCTCCTGGTACATGAACCAGGGCAGATAGCCGGCGGCGATGCCGCATGCGATCGCGCCCGCCCGCCAGTCGCGGCGGAACGCCCACCGCCACAGGATGTACAGGATCGCGAAGCAGGCCGCCCACCACAGCAGCGGGGTGCCGATCGCCAGGACCTCGCGGGCGCACTTCTCGCCCGCGTTCACCGGGCAGCCTGCCTGGCCGGGGGACGGGGACTCGTAGAAGTACGAGACCGGACGGCCCACCACGATCCAGCTCCATGGGTTCGACTGGTACGTGTGCGGGGACTGCAGGCCGATGTGGAACAGGTAGACCTCGTGCTCGTAGTGCCACAGACTGCGCAGCCAGTCGGGGAGGAAGGTCCAGGTGCCGCCCTTGCCGTCGGTGGCCGCCCAGTTGCGGAAGTAGCCGCCGGAGCCGTTGGAGGGGGAGAGGATCCAGCCGGTCCATGAGGCGAGGTAGACGCAGACCGCCACCGGGATCGTGGCAAGGAAGGTCAGGCCCAGGTCGCGCTTCAGGACCGCCGTGGCGGTCTGGCGGGCGCCGGCGACCTTGCGGGCCGAGTAGTCCCACAGGACCGCCATCACGAAGAACGCCGCCAGGAAGTACAGGCCGTTCCACTTGGTGCCGATGGCGAGGCCGAGCAGCACGCCCGCCAGCCAGCGCCACGGGCGCCGGCCGAAGCGCGTCGTCTCCGCCGTGTGCGGGTCGGGGCGCACCCGGCCGTCCGCGTCCGCGGGGAGCGCCGCCGCCAGTCTGGCGCGCGCCTTGTCCCGGTCGACGATCAGGCAGCCGAAGGCCGCCAGTACGAAGAACTCCAGCACGCCGTCCAGCAGCGAGGTGCGGCTCATCACGAACTGCAGCCCGTCCACCGCCATCAGCGTGCCGGCCAGACAGCCCAGGAACGTCGAGCGGAACAGGCGGCGGCCGATGCGGCACAGCAGCAGCACCGCCAGCGTGCCCAGCAGCGCCGTCATGAAGCGCCAGCCGAACGGGTCGAACCCGAAGATCAGCTCACCGAGCCCGATGACGTATTTGCCGACCGGCGGGTGCACCACGTACGCGGCGTCGGTCGGGATCGGCACATGACCGTTGTGCTTGAGGATCAGGTCGTTGGCGTCCTTCGCCCAGTTGGACTCGTACCCGTTGTGGATGAGCGCCCAGGCGTCCTTGGCGTAGTACGTCTCGTCGAATATCACCGCCCTGGGGCTGCCCAGGTTCCAGAACCGCATCAGCCCGGCCATGAACGTCACGAGCAGCGGACCGCCCCACGCCGACCAGCGCGTGATGCGGTCGGCGACCTCCTTGCGCAGGCCGATCGCCGCCCAGATACGCGGGCTGGGCTCGCTGTACGGAGGCACCAGCCGGTCGCGGACGTCGCCTCTCGGGCGCTCCGTGTATCCGAAACGGCGCAGCCGCTGCTGCCACGACGGCCGCTGGTCTTCGGTGGCCTGGCCCTGCCGGGTGTCCGTGGAGGACGCGGTACTGGTCACCGCGCCATCGTAGGGAACACGTCTGTGTGAGTCCCGTGCTTGGGCCCTACCCGATCGGGTAGGGCGCGCCTGGGAGTATGGAAACGTGACAGTTGCACCCGGAACCACGACCGGAATCCTGGTCCTCGCCGGCACCCCCATCGGGGACATCGAGGACGCGCCGCCACGGCTCGCGCACGAGCTCGCCACCGCCGACGTGATCGCCGCCGAGGACACGCGCCGGCTGCGCCGGCTCACCCAGGCGCTGGGCGTGCAGCCGGCCGGGCGTGTCGTGTCGTACTTCGAGGGGAACGAGGCCGCCCGGACGCCGGAGCTGGTCGAGGCGCTGGCGGGCGGGGCACGTGTGCTGCTCGTCACGGACGCGGGGATGCCGTCCGTGTCCGACCCGGGGTACCGGCTGGTCGCCGCCGCCGTGGAGAAGGACATCCGGGTGACGGCCGTGCCCGGGCCGTCCGCCGTGCTCACCGCGCTCGCGCTGTCCGGGCTGCCGGTCGACCGGTTCTGCTTCGAGGGGTTCCTGCCGCGCAAGGCGGGGGAGCGGCTGTCGCGGCTGCGCGAGGTCGCCGAGGAGCGGCGCACGCTCGTCTACTTCGAGGCCCCGCACCGGCTCGACGACACGCTCGCCGCCATGGCCGAGGTGTTCGGCGCCGGGCGCCCGGCCGCCGTCTGCCGTGAGCTGACCAAGACGTACGAGGAGGTCAGGCGCGGTCCGCTGGGCGAGCTGGCGGTGTGGGCCGCCGAGGGCGTGCGCGGTGAGATCACCGTCGTCGTGGAGGGGGCCGGCGAGAAGGCCGCCGAGGAGCTGGACGCGGCCGAGTTGGTGCGCCGGGTCCGGGTGCGGGAAGAGGCGGGGGAGCGGCGGAAGGAGGCGATCGCGGCCGTGGCGGCGGAGGCGGGCCTGCCCAAGCGTGAGGTCTTCGACGCGGTCGTGGCCGCGAAGAACGCCGGTGGAGCACGGTGAGCTCCTGGGGCCTCCGAAGGGGCTCGCACCCCCTCTGAGCAGGGTGCATCTCCCATGAGCGTGCGCCCCATGGGTGAGCAAAGGGCTGTCGCCGAAAGCAAAGTCGTCATGGCGCGACCGGGTGGATTTGGCAAGCGAAGTCCAAATCGCCTCCAACACTCGACAGGTCTGATGCGTTCGCGTCGGCGAAGGCGTCCACTGGTTGAAGGGACGCACCCGTCCCTCGCCCACAGTGGGACCCCGCGGGATTCAGGGGGAACCCCGCCCCACCGGGGCGCTTGTCCAGCGGACAAGGCAAGAGGAGCTCGCATGAGTGAGATCGCAGGGCAGACCGGCCGGACAGCCGCGGCCGGTGCCGTCACCGGACAGACCGACCGAGGCGCGGCACATGCTGTCGTACACGAGTCCTATTCCTTCGCCTGTATGCGATGCGGGCACGGTTGGGAGCAGTCGTACGAGATAGAGCATCACCACGACGGCGACGGCCACGAGTTCGTCAGGTATGTGACGGGCGGTCGCATCGTCCCGTCACCGCTGAGCCAACCCACCTGCCTGAACTGCGACAGCCATGTGGTGCGCATCATGCGCCCCGGCCAGGTGTCCTCCGCGCAGAACTCCCTGCACCGGCACCACCACCACGCCGCTCAGCCCGTCGGGGAGGGCCTCGACGAGCCGCAGACGGAGCCGAAGGCGGACCACCACTGGCACCTCTCGGACCTGCTCCACCCGTTCCACCACCGCAAGGCGGGATGAGCCCGCCGGGGAGCGGCTCCCACCCTGGCGTGCGATGCGCGGCATGCCCCTTTCGTAGGATCGGGGCATGCCTTCCCAAGCGTCCGACAAGAACGCGCCGCCGCCGCTCCCCGAGCCCCTCCGGGTGCCCGTCGCCGACTCGCACACCCATCTCGACATGCAGTCCGGCACGGTGGAGGAGGGCCTCGCCAAGGCCGCGTCGGTCGGCGTGACCACGGTCGTGCAGGTCGGCTGCGACGTGAAGGGCTCACGCTGGGCCGCCGAGACGGCCGCGGCGTACGAGGCCGTGCACGCCACCGTCGCGCTGCACCCCAACGAAGCCCCGCGCATCGTCCACGGGGACCCCGACGGCTGGTCCCGGCAGGGCGCCCGGGAGCCCGGCGGGGACGCGGCCCTGGACGAGGCCCTTGCCGAGATCGACCGCCTCGCCGCCCTCCCGCACGTCAAGGGCGTCGGCGAGACCGGACTCGACCACTTCCGAACCGGGCCCGAGGGCAAGGCCGCCCAGGAGCGGTCCTTCCGGGCGCACATCGAGATCGCCAAACGGCACGGCAAGGCGCTGGTCATCCACGACCGTGACGCCCACGCCGACGTGCTGCGCATCCTCAAGGAGGAGGGCGCGCCGGAGCGGACCGTCTTCCACTGCTACTCGGGCGACGCGGCGATGGCCGAGGTATGCGCGCGCGCCGGGTACTTCATGTCGTTCGCCGGCAACATGACCTTCAAGAATGCGCAGCCGCTGCGCGACGCGCTCGCCGTGGCACCCCTGGAACTCGTCCTCGTGGAGACCGACGCGCCCTTCCTGACACCCGCGCCGTACCGCGGACGGCCCAACGCGCCATATCTCATTCCGGTCACGGTCCGCGCGATGGCGGCGGTGAAGGGGGTCGAGGAGGACGTGCTGGCGGCGGCGGTGGCAAAGAACACGGCGCGCGCCTTCGATTACTGACCGATAACGCTCCCGGGCCGTCGGCGACCGGTCGGCGCTCCCCGGGGTGTCCGTGCTCCCGCGCACAACCGTGTCGCGACACCCTGCCACGGCGTTGCTTTGGAGAGTGACGGCCAGCCGTTAGGTTCTGGTCGCCCGTTTCGGACCCTCTCTGGAGCGTGTCGTCGTGAGCAACCGGAAGCAGCGCCCGCTGCCGGGACCCTACGGTTTCATCCCGGCGTACGAGGCCCGCGCCCCCTACGGCCAGGCGTACCCGGACACCTACCGGCCCGCGTACGAGACCCGGGCCCGGGTGCGGGCGCGCCAGGCGGCACGCGCCGCGGAGCCGACGGACCCATTGCTCTCCCCGCCGGAGGACGGCGCCCCGCGTGGCGGAGGGCGCGCCCAGGCCCGGCACGCCGCGCGGCGCAAAAAGGGCGGCACGCGCCCCGACTCCATGCGCCGACTGCTGCCGCAGGCGCTGGTCGTCGCCTTCCTCGCCGGCGGCACCACCGCGTTCGTCGCCAAGGACAAGGCCGTCGAGCTGAATGTGGACGGCAGGCCGCGTATGTTGCACACCTTCGCCGACGACGTGGGCGAGCTGCTCGCCCAGGAGGGCGTGGCGGTGGGGGATCACGACGTCGTCGCGCCCACGCCCGGGTCGCCGCTCGCAAGCGGCGACGAGATCGTGGTGCACTACGGGCGCCCCGTGCACCTCACCATCGACGGGCAGCGGCGCCAGGTGTGGACGACGGCGCGCACGGTCGACGGCGCGCTCCAGCAGCTCGGGGTGCGCGCGGACGGAGCGTACCTGTCGATCACGCGCTCCCGGCGGATCGGCCGCGAAGGGCTCGCGCTGGACGTCCGCACCGAGCGCACGGTGACGGTCCTGGCCGACGGGCGGGCGCGCACCATCCGGACGAACGCGGCGACCGTGCGCGAGGCCGTCGAGCAGGCCGGGGTCACCCTGCGCGGCCAGGACATGACGTCCGTGGCACCGGGGAGCTTCCCGCGCGACGGGCAGACGGTGACCGTGCTGCGGGTGACCGGCTCGAAGGAGGTCCGGGAGGATCCGATCCCGTTCGATGTGCGGCGCACGGACGACCCGACCCTGTTCGAGGGCACGGAGATCGTGGCGCGCGCCGGGCAGCCGGGCACGCGCCGCATCACCTATGTCCTGCGCACCGTCAACGGCGTCGAGGAGAAGCCGAGGCGGATCGGGACCGAGGTGGTGCAGCAGCCGCAGACCCAGCTGGTGCGGGTGGGCACCAAGCCGCACCCGGACCCGGTGAAGGGCGCGGAGGGCCTGAACTGGCACGGGCTCGCGGCCTGCGAGTCCGGCGGCCGGCCGCAAGCGGTGGACGCGTCCGGCACCTACGGCGGCCTCTACCAGTTCGACCGGCACACCTGGCGCAGCCTCGGCGGCTCCGGCCGTCCGCAGGATGCCTCGGCCGAGGAGCAGACATACCGGGCGAAGAAGCTGTACCTGCGCCGGGGCGCCAGTCCCTGGCCGCACTGCGGGCGGCACCTGTACAGGTGAGCGGGGAGCACGGCCGCCCCGCACCGCCCCGTACCCTTGGTCCGTGAGCAGCCCCACCCCCGACGCCCTCCTGGGCCCCGCCGACATCCGTGAACTGGCGGCGGCCCTCGGCGTACGACCCACCAAGCAACGCGGCCAGAACTTCGTCATCGACGCCAACACCGTGCGGCGCATCGTGCGCACCGCCGAGGTGCGCCCCGACGACATCGTGGTGGAGGTGGGGCCCGGACTCGGCTCGCTGACGCTGGCGCTGCTGGAGGCCGCCGAGCGCGTCACCGCCGTCGAGATCGACGACGTCCTGGCGGCGGCGCTGCCCTCGACCGTCGCCGCACGGATGCCGGAGCGCGCCGAGCGGTTCGCGCTGGTGCACTCCGATGCCCTGCACGTCCGGGAGCTGCCCGGTCCCGCGCCCACCGCGCTCGTGGCGAACCTGCCGTACAACGTCGCCGTGCCCGTCCTCCTCCATATGCTCGACACCTTCCCGAGCATCGAGCGGACCCTGGTGATGGTGCAGTCCGAGGTCGCGGACCGGCTGGCCGCCGCACCCGGGTCGAAGGTGTACGGGGTGCCGTCCGTGAAGGCCAACTGGTACGCGGACGTCAAGCGCGCCGGAGCCATCGGGCGCAATGTCTTCTGGCCCGCGCCCAACGTCGACAGCGGACTCGTCTCGCTGGTCCGGAGGGCCGAGCCGATCAAGACGACGGCATCGAAGGCGGAGGTGTTCGCGGTCGTGGACGCCGCGTTCGCGCAGCGGCGCAAGACGCTGCGGGCGGCGCTCGCCGGGTGGGCCGGGTCGGCCGCCGCGGCCGAGGCCGCGCTCGTCGCCGCCGGCGTCTCGCCGCAGGCGCGCGGGGAGTCGCTGACGGTCGAGGAGTTCGCGCGTATCGCCGAGGCTGCGTCACTGCGGGGGGCGACCCCCGCACCCCCGAAGGAGGAGTCCGAGTAAGTGAGCGTCACCGTACGCGTCCCGGCCAAGGTCAATGTGCAGCTCGCGGTGGGCGGTGCCCGCCCCGACGGCTTCCACGACCTGGCGAACGTCTTCCTGGCCGTCGGCCTGTACGACGAGATCACCGTGACCCCGGCCGACGAGCTGCGCGTCACCTGCTCGGGGCCGGACGCCGCGCAGGTGCCGCTCGACGTCACGAACCTGGCGGCACGGGCGGCGCTGGTGCTCGCCGAACGCCATGGGCTGGATGCGGCCGTGCACATCCACATCGCCAAGGACATCCCGGTCGCCGGCGGCATGGCGGGCGGCAGCGCGGACGGCGCGGGCGCGCTGGTGGCGTGCGACGCGCTGTGGGGTACGCGGGCCTCGCGCGAGGAACTCCTCGACATCTGCGCCGAGTTGGGCAGCGATGTGCCGTTCAGCCTGGTGGGCGGGGCGGCGCTGGGCACCGGGCGGGGCGAGAAGCTCCAGGTGCTGGAGGTCGGCGGGAACTTCCACTGGGTGTTCGCGATGGCCGGGCGGGGGCTGTCGACTCCCGCCGTGTTCCGGGAGTTCGACCGGCTGAGCGAGGGCGTACGCATCCCCGAGCCGGTCGCCTCGCAGGATCTGCTCGACGCGCTGGCGAAGGGGGACGCGGTGGCGCTGGCGGCCGCGGTCTCCAACGACCTTCAGCCCGCGGCGCTTTCGCTGTTCCCGGAGCTGGCCAGGACGCTGGCCGCGGGGCGCGCGGCGGGGGCACTGGCGGGGCTGGTGTCGGGGTCGGGACCGACGACGGCGTTCCTGGCACGGGACGCCGCCGGCGCTGAGAAGATCGCGGAGGCGCTGGTCGCGTCCGGTACCTGCCGGACCGCGCGGGTGGCGGTGTCACCGGCGCCGGGGGCGACCGTGGTCTGACCCGGCCGCGTACGCCGAAGTCCCCGTACGCCGAAGTCCTAGTACTCAGAACGCACTTGAGTACGAGCGCGCTGACGTCTCCTACGGCGTCCGCGCGACCGTACCCTCATGAGACCCAGCGACCTCGCCGCCGCCACCCCGGCCTCCCGTGACCGCTTCGTCGATCTGTTGCGGGTCGCCTCGCTCGGTACCGTCGTGCTCGGCCACTGGCTGATGGCGGCCGTGTCCGTGGGCGCGGACGGGCATGCCCAGGTCGGGAACCTGCTCGCCCTCCAGCCCCGGCTCCAGATCCTCACCTGGGTGTTCCAGGTCATGCCGGTGTTCTTCTTCGTCGGCGGCTTCTCGCACGCCCTCTCCTACCGCTCGCTGAGCCGCCGGACCCCCAGGGCCTACTCGGCGTTCCTGCGCGCCCGGCTCCAGCGGCTGCTGCGGCCGACCGTCGTCTTCATCGGGGTGTGGGGGGCGGCGGCGCTGGCCCTGCAACTGGCGGGACGCGGAGGCGGTTTGCTCGACGTCACTCTCCGACTCGTCGCACAGCCCCTGTGGTTCGTCGGGATCTACCTCGCGATGGTCGCCTTCACACCGCCACTGCTGAGGCTCCACGAGCGGTTCGGCTGGGGTGCCTTCGGCGGGCTGGTCGCTGCGGCCGGGGCGGTGGACCTGCTCCGCTTCGGCCTCGGCGTCCCCTACGTCGAGTTCCTCGACTTCGCCTTCGTCTGGCTCGCGATCCACCAGCTGGGGTTCCTGCGCGCGGACGGGAGGCCGACCCGGCCGTACCTCCTTGCCGGCGCCGGACTCGCGGGCGCCGCGCTGCTCGTCGCGTACGGGCCGTATCCGCTGTCGATGGTCGGCATGCCCGGCGAGAAGGTCTCCAACATGGCGCCGCCCACGCTCGCGCTGCTGTGCCACGGGCTGTGGCTGGTCGGAGCGGTGGAGCTGCTGCGCGGGCCGGCCACGCGGTGGCTGCGGCGCCCGCGCGTGTGGCGCACGGTGGTCGTGGCCAACGGCATCTCGATGACCGCGTTCCTGTGGCATCTGACGGCGATGCTCGGCGTCTACGGGGCGCTGCTCGCCGCGGGTGTCCGGCTGCCGGAGCCCGGGTCGGGTGCGTGGTGGATACAGGTACCATTGCGGATCATGGTCGCCGGGACGCTCACCGGGGTCTTGGTGGCCGTCTTCCGTACCTTCGAAAAACCCTCGGGCGTACGGGAGTCGAGTGCGCCGCGCGCCTGGGCGGGACCCGCCGCCGCGCTCGGCGTCACCCTGTCCTTGTTCGGGGTGCTGGGCCTGTCGATGGTCGGCTTCGGGGGACTCCTGGAAGGCCGCACGGCGCTGCTGATAGCCGTGCATGTCACGGCACCGGTGGCGGTCGTGATGACGCTCGCGGGGTGGTTGCTGGTGGAGCGGGCTGGGCGGGCGCGGGGTGCCGCCGTCTGACCGGGCTCAGATGTCGTCGATGGCGGTCAAGTCGATGTCGATGTCGTACGGCACGGTGACCTTGACGTGGTCGTGGTGGATGCCGGTCAGGGCATATGTGCCTGTCGCCTGCCCGAGTTCGTAGATCTGGACGACCGGGCTGTCGTCTTGACCCACCATGTCGACGAGCCAGTAGTGGGGGATGCCCGCCGCGGCGTACTTGTGCGGCTTGGTGTCGCGGTCGCGTGCTCTGGAGTCCGGTGAGACGACTTCGACGGCGAGCAGGACGTCGGCGACACGGTAGTACGTCTGGTCACGGCTCTTGACGGCCTCCCTGCGGACGACCGAGATGTCTGGCTCGGGGCCGTTGCGGCGGTCGATGACCACGGTCATCTCTCGGCGGACCCTCAGCTCCGGTGGCGCGGTGCGGCGCAGCCCGTGCACCAGCAAGTCGATGACAATGCTGTGGAAATCCCGCTGCGCACTCACGAAAACCAGGCTCCCGTCGATCAGCTCGGTATGCGGCGGGAGATCCGGCAATGTGAACAGGTCGTCCACGGTGTAGCCGTCCGGCGGCGGCACCGGCCAGGGGTGGCGGTGCTCTACGGACTCGGCAGTCATGGTTCCTCCCATGGACGGGATCCTGCGGCCTGCTTTCCCACCGTAGCCGTCGTTCACGGATCACGTCACCACAAAGAGTGACGATCCCCGCGCGTCCCGTCCCCTCCCCCGGAGGGCCTACGCTTGAAGGCTGATCGATCCCCGCGTCAGGAGTGAAATGGCCGTCAACCTGGTCAATGTCGAGAACGTCAGCAAGGTGTACGGCACCCGCGCCCTGCTCGACGGCGTCTCGCTCGGCGTGTCCGAAGGGGACCGGATCGGGGTCGTCGGACGCAACGGCGACGGCAAGACCACCCTGATCCGTATGCTCGCCAAGCTGGAGGAGGCCGACTCCGGCCGCGTCACCCACTCCGGCGGGCTGCACCTCGGCGTGCTCACCCAGCACGACTCCCTCGACCCGGCCGCCACCGTCCGTCACGAGGTCATCCGGGACATGGCCGACCACGAATGGGCGGGCAACGCCAAGATCCGGGACGTGCTCACCGGGCTGTTCGGCGGTCTGGACCTGCCCGGCTTCCCCCAGGGGCTCGACACCGTCATCGGGCCCCTGTCCGGTGGGGAGCGGCGCCGCATCGCGCTGGCCAAGCTGCTCATCGCCGAACAGGACCTGATCGTCCTCGACGAGCCGACCAACCACCTCGACGTCGAGGGCATCTCCTGGCTCGCGCAGCATCTGCGCGAGCGCCGCTCCGCGCTCGTGTGCGTCACCCACGACCGGTGGTTCCTCGACCAGGTGTGCACACGGATGTGGGACGTACAGCGGGGCACGGTCTTCGAGTACGAGGGCGGCTACTCCGACTACGTCTTCGCCCGTGCCGAGCGCGAGCGCATCGCCGCCTCCGAGGAGACCAAGCGGCAGAACCTGGTCAGGAAGGAGCTGGCCTGGCTGCGGCGCGGCGCGCCCGCCCGTACTTCCAAGCCCCGCTTCCGCGTCGAGGCCGCCAACGAGCTGATCAAGGACGTGCCGCCGCCCCGCGACAGCAGCGAGCTGATGAAGTTCGCGTCGTCCCGGCTGGGGAAGACCGTCTTCGACCTCGAGGACGTCAGCGTGCAGGCAGGACCCAAGGTGCTGCTCAAGCACGTCACCTGGCAACTCGGCCCCGGCGACCGTATCGGCCTCGTCGGCGTGAACGGCGCGGGCAAGACCTCCCTGCTGCGCGCCATGGCCGACGCCGCGCGCAGCGAGGGGGAGCGGCAGCCCGCCGGCGGCCGGGTCGTCACCGGCAAGACCGTCAAGCTCGCCTATCTGTCCCAGGAGGTCGCGGAGCTCGACCCCACCTGGCGGGTCCTGGAGGCCGTGCAGCGGGTGCGTGAGCGCGTCGACCTCGGCAAGGGGCGCGAGATGACCGCCGGGCAGCTGTGCGAGACCTTCGGCTTCAACAAGGAGAAGCAGTGGACCCCGGTGGGCGACCTCTCCGGCGGTGAGCGGCGCAGGCTCCAGATCCTGCGGCTGCTGATGGACGAGCCCAACGTCCTCTTCCTCGACGAGCCCACCAACGACCTCGACATCGAGACCCTCACCCAGCTCGAGGACCTCCTCGACGGCTGGCCCGGCTCGATGATCGTGATCTCCCACGACCGGTTCTTCGTCGAACGGACCACCGACCGGGTGTACGCGCTCCTCGGCGACGCCACGCTGCGGATGCTGCCCCGCGGTATCGACGAGTACCTGGAGCGGCGCCACCGCATGGAGGAGGCCGCCGCCGCGGCCGCTGCCCCGTCCCTGGCACCGGCGGAGCAGAAGAGCACCGTCTCCGCCGCCGATGCCCGCGTGGCCAAGAAGGAACTCCAGCGGATCGAGCGGCAGTTGGACAAGATCTCCGAGCGGGAGGCCAAGCTCCACGAGCAAATCGCCGAGAACGCAACGGACTTCGAGAAGGTGGCCAAGCTGGACGCCGAGCTGCGTGAACTCGTGGGCGAGCGTGAGGAGCTGGAGCTGCGCTGGCTGGAACTCGCCGACGACGCCTAGGCGTTCGAGGGGAGGCGCGCACACACGACGTGCGCGGCGTGAAGACCCCGTGAAGGCGCGTAACGAGGGCATCACGGGCCGGTCCTCCCTTGGGAACAGGGGCAGGACCGGCCCCGTCCGTAGGGGCACCGCAGTGATAGAAAGGGCCGTCTGAGAACAGTCTGAGGACCACCGGCGTGGCGGAAAACGAGTACCACGGGCGTGGGGACACATCAGTTGATGAGGGGGAACGCGCTGATGACTCAGCCGCCCGACCAGCCGCCGCAGGGTGGCTTCGGAGCACCGCAGAATCCACCGCCAGGCGGTTTCGGTGCTCCCCAGGACCCGCGGCAGGCCACACCGCCGCCGCCGCCCGCCCAGCCCCCGGCCCCGCCGCAGCCGGGGTACGGCTACCCGCAGCAGCAGCCCGGCCCGTACGCGCAGCCGGGGCCCTACAGCCAGCCGGGTCCTTACGGCCGGCAGCCCGGCCCCTACGCCCAGCCCCAGCCCGGTCACGGCTACCCGCAGCAGCCGCCCCAGTTCCCGGGTGCGCCCACCCCGCCCCCCGGAGGCGGTTCCAGGAACCCCTTCAAGGGCAAGCCCGCCCTGGTCGTCGGCGCCGCCGTCGCCGCGCTGCTCGTCATAGGCGGCACGGTGTACGCGGTCAGCGGCGGCGGGGACAAGAAGCCCACCGCCGGCAAGAGCCATGACGCCACGCCGTCCGCGGACACCTCCACCCCGGTCAACCCGGGCGACGGCAGCGGCGACGGCGGCGAGGACCCCGAGAACCTCAACGACGGCCGCAAGGCGGGCGAGGCGAAGGTGCTCTGGTACAAGCAGGCGCCCGACGCACCCGGTTCGGGCGCAGACGCCCCCAGCATGTGGATCACCGGCAAGGCGGCGGTGAAGGCCGCGTACAAGCAGGTCTTCGCCTACAACGTCGGCAACGGCAACCCCACCTGGGCCCCGATCTCCTTCCCGCAGAAGATCTGCGCGGTCACGCCGCAGAAGACCGCCGACGACAAGGTCGTCGTGGCCTACATGAGCGGTGTCAGCGACAACGCCAAGTGCAACCAGCTCCAGGAGATCGACCTCGGCACCGGCAAGAAGGGCTGGAGCGCCCAGATCGCCGAGGGCGCCCTGTTCGACAGCACGCTCAACATCAGCCTCAGCCTCACCGGCAAGACCGTGGTGGTCGGCCGCTCGCAGTCCGGTACGGGATACGACGTGGGCACCGGCAAGAAGCTGTGGGACAAGCAGGAGTACACCGGGGCCTGCTTCCCGACCGCGTTCGCGGGCGGCGCCAAGCTGATCTCCGTCGCCTCGTGCAGCGCCGGCAGTTCGAACGAGCACGACGAGGTGCAGGAGCTCGACCCGGCGACCGGCAAGGCCAGGTGGACGAAGAAGATCCCCAAGGGCTGGACGGTCGCGCGCGCCTACTCCGTCGACCCCGTCGTCCTCTACCTCACCAACGAGGACAAGAAGAAGTGGAACGTCTCCACGCTGAAGAACGACGGCTCGCTGCGCTCCCAGGTCGACGTCAACGAGTCCTTCGCACCCGAGTGCGGCTGGGCCGTCCTCAGCCGTGATCTGCAGGGCTGCACGGGCGCGGTGGCCGACGCGAACACCCTGTACCTGCCGACGGAGGCCAAGAGCGGCCCCAACGAGGTCGTCGCGATCAGCCTCGACACCGGCAAGGAGAAGTGGCGGGTGAAGTCCCCGGCGGCCCAGTCGATGCTCCCGCTGAAGACGGACGGCACGAACCTGATCGCATACGTCGAGCCGTCGTACGACGGCGGCGGCCAGGTCGTCTCCATCGCGACCGGAGCCGGGCACGCCACGAGCAAGCTGCTGCAGAACCCGTCGGGCGCAGCGAAGATCGAGAGCGGCTTCTACTCCAAGGTGATCGACTACGTGGACGGGCGCTTCTACATCTCCACGACCCGCCTGACGGGCGGCACCCGGACGAAGGAGAAGCTGATGCTGGCCTACGGCAAGTGACCCGGCTCCTGACCCCTTCGCTCCTGCCCACCACTCTTCCGTCCTTTCTTCCGTCCTTCGAGGTACTCACGTCATGAGCCAGCCGCCCCCGCCCCCGAACCAGCCGCCGCCGGGCGGCTTCGGCGCGCCCCAGGACACGCCCCCCGGTGGCGGTTTCGGCGCCCCCCAGAGCCCACCGCCGGGCGGTTTCGGCGCGCCCCAGACGCCGCCCCAGACGCCGCCCCAGACGCCGCCCCAGACGCCGCCGCAGACTCCGCCGCCCGCGCAGGGACCCGGGTACGGCTACCCGCCGCCGCAGACTCCGCCGCCCGCACAGGGCCCTGGCTACGGCTACCCGCAGACGCCGCCCGGTCAGCCCGGCTACGGCTATCCCGGCCCGCAGCCCGGCTACGGCTACCCGAACCAGCAGTCCGGCTACGGCTATCCGCAGCCGCAGACCGTCCCCATGCAGCAGGGGGCCCCGCAGGGCGGCGGCCGCAAGGGGCCGGGCGCCCAGGTGTGGATCGTCGTCGCGGCGGTCGCGGCCATCGCGCTGATCGTCGGCGGCGGGGTCTGGTACGCGAACAGTTCGTCCGGCGGCACCAAGGACAAGAAGTCCGCGTCGGGCGGCACCGGCGGGGACAACAAGGGGGGCGGCACCACAGGCTCCGGCAGCGGGGGCAAGGAGAAGGTCCCGGCCAACACCAGCGCCAAGGTCCTCTTCCAGCTGCCCGCGCCGGAGATCAAGGACAAGGACGAGATCGACAGCGTCGCCGGCTCCTGGCTCACCGACTCCGTCTACGCCAAGGCCGGAATCAACAAGATCGTCGGCTATGACGCGGACACCGGCGCGATCAAGTGGACGCTGCCGCTGGACGGCCAGACCTGCGCGGGCTCGCCCGAGATCAGCTCGTCCGGTGTCGCCGCCGTGGTGACCGAGTCGGGCAAGCGTGCCAATGCCCGGGACCACAAGCCGTGCAGTGACGTCACGGCCTTCGAGGTCGCCACCGGCAAGAAGCTGTGGACCAAGTCGATCAACCCCAGCGGTACGCCCCTCCGGTTCGGCGAGGTCTCGATCAGCGGCAACACGGTCGCGGCCGGCGCCGGTTACGACGGTGGCGCCGCTTTCGACCTGACCACCGGCAAGGTGCTGTGGCAGCCCAAGGTCGGCTCCTGCACGGACGTCGGCTACGCGGGCGGCGAGCAGCTCGTCGCGGTGCGCAAGTGCGGCGACTACGGCAACGAGACGTACGAGGTGCAGCTCCTCGACCAGAAGACCGGTGCCGTCAAGTGGGGCTACAAGCTCCCCAAGGGCATCGACAACGCCAAGGTGATCTCCACCAAACCGGTCGTGTTCGGGCTGGACTCCGGCGATGTCACCGCGTCCGGCGCCACGGACGTCTTCTCGATGGACGACACCGGCAAACTGCGCACGAAGATCACGCTCGCGGACGGCAAGTACGGGCACGACTGCGGCGTCGGCAAGATCCACGACTGCCACGGGATCACGGTCGGCAACGACAAGCTGTACGTGCCCACCCAGCAGCACGACGGTACGGGCCAGAGCACCCAGACCAACGAGATCATCTCGTTCTCGCTGGCCACCGGGAAGACCACCGGTGACAAGATCGACGCGGGCGACGACTACGAGATCTTCCCGATCCGCATGGACGGGGGGAACCTGCTGGCGTACAAGAGCGGGCCGTACGACAAGGGCGCCCAGGTGGTCTCGGTCGACGGTACGACCCTGAAGCAGACCAAGCTGCTGGAGACCCCGGCCTCCGAGGGCGTGCTCAGCGCGATCAGCAGCATGGTCCCGAAGAACTCGGAACTGCTCTACACCGACGGCCGGTTGTTCCTCGGCAAGGACCTGGCGAGCAAGCCGTACTCGTCGGACCAGAAGTCGTACACGGCGCTCGGCTTCGGCGCGAAGTAGCGCGTACTCCGCGCACGGCGAAGGCCTCGCTCCTGTTCAGGGGCGGGGTCTTTCGCGTACCCCTCATCAGGCGCGAATGGGCGGGATTTCGGTAATCCGGGGCACTTCTCACCAGTAGGGGAAGCGCAATGTCGAACAAGCGTGTAGCTTCCGGGGGCATAAAGGGCGGGGGGTGCAGCCGGGGGCTTCTGTCCGTGCGGGCCGGGGGGCATCCATAGTGGGCATCCATGGGGGGGACTGGGGGGTTGCTCGATGGGAGTGCGGCTCATGGTGGTCGACGACCACCGACTGCTCGCCGAGGCACTGGCCTCGGCGCTGAAGCTGCGGGGGCACCGGGTGCTCGCTGCGGCGGCGCCCGTGGCGGGCGCGGCGGAACTGGTGATCACCAGGGCACCGGAGGTGTGCCTGCTGGGGACGGCGACACCCGCCGAGCCGGGGGCCTTCGACCCGGTGGTGCGGATCAAACGGGAGCGTCCGCAGGTGGCGGTGCTGGTCCTCGGGCCGGTGCCGAACCCGCGGGGGATCGCGGCGGCGTTCGCCGCGGGCGCCTCGGGATACGTTCGCCACGACGAGCGTATCGAGGGCGTCGAGCGGGCGATCATGAAGGCGCGGGCGGGTGAGGCGGCGGTGGCGCCGCAGCTGCTGCAGGGCGCGTTCAGCGAACTGCTGAACCCGGCCGCCCAGCCGGACGACGAGGGCCAGCGGCTGCTGCAGATGCTGACCCCGCGTGAGGTGGAGGTCCTGGTGCGGGTCGCGGACGGTGAGGACACGCGGCTGATCGCGGCCGGCATGGGCATAGCCCCGTCGACGGCCCGCACCCATGTCCAACGGGTCCTGATGAAGCTGGGCGTGGGCTCCCGCCTCGAGGCTGCCGCCTTGGCCGCACGGACGGGGCTCCTGGACCGCGCCGGTCCGGTCAACCACGCGACACCGCCGGGGACGGAGACGTAGCGGCAGGTCACTCCCGCTTCTCGTCCGGCAGAACCTCGGGAAGCGGCGTGACCGGCGGAGCCATGGGGCGCAGCTTCAGCCATACCAGGAAGAAGATGCCGAGCAGCAGCATCCCCAGCCCGGTCCACAGGTTGATGTTGACGCCCTGCGCCTTGCGGATGGCGGCGTCGGAGGCGGTGAAGCCCGCGATCATGACGATGATGCCGTAGACCACGAACAGGCCGCCGATGATGCGGCGCAGGTCGAAGATCCGTGCGGCGGTCGTGGACTTCTGTTTCAGCTCGATGACCTCGCGCTGGACCTCGCGATCGGAGTAGTGCTCGGACATGGTCTCTCCATCCTCCCGCGGTCAGAGCGAGAACGGGACGTAGCAGGCGGCGGCGAGGACGACCGAGCCCCAGCCCAGCAGGGCGGGCCTGCGGTACCAGGCGTCGTCGCCGGCGGCGGGCGGCTCGGCCATGCCGGGCGAGGTGGTGCCGTACACCAGGCCCTGGAGGTCCTCCTCCGGCTTCGACGCGGTGAACAGCGAGACGGCGACCATCACGACCGCGCCGGCCACGAAGCCGGCGATCGCCGAGACGAAGTTGGCTCCCTGGTCGGAGGGGATGCCGATGATGCCGTGCTTGTAGATGACGAAGTAGTTGATCATCGCGGTGACGGTGCCGCCGAGCAGGCCCCAGAAGCCGGACTTCGCGGACGCGCGCTTCCAGAACATGCCGACGACGAAGACCACGAACATCGGCACGTTGAAGAAGGAGAACAGCGTCTGCAGGTAGCTCATGATGTTCGAGAACGAGGACGCGAGGAACGCCGTGCCGATGGAGGCGACGACGCCGATGGCCGTGATGAGGCGGCCGAACTTCACGTAGTACTCGTCCTCGCGGTGCCTGACCACGTACTTCGACCAGATGTCGTTGGTGAACACCGTGTTGAAGGAGGACACGTTGGCCGCCATGCCGGCCATGAAGGCCGCCAGCAGACCGGTCACCGCGATGCCCAGCACACCGTTGGGCAGCAACTCCTGCATCAGGTACGGGATCGAGTCGTTGTACTGCAGGCCCGAGCCGGGGGTGCCGATCTTCGGGACGAGGACGGCGGCGACCAGGCCCGGGATCATCACCAGGAAGACGATGAAGATCTTCGGGTACGCGGCGATCAGCGGGGTGCGCTGGGCGGCGGAGAGGTTCCTCGCGGACAGGGCGCGCTGCACCTCGGCGAAGTTGGTCGTCCAGTAGCCGAAGGACAGCACGAAGCCGAGGCCGAGGACGATCGTCAGCCAGTTGGCGCCCAGCGGGTTGGCGTGGCCGATGCCGGTGCCGCCCCAGGCGGTGACGAAGTTGTGGCCGTGGGTCGCGGTGAGCTTGTCGGTCAGGCCGCCCCAGCCACCGACCTTCTTCAGGCCGAGCACGGTGATCGGGATGAGGGCCGCCAGGATCACGAAGAACTGCAGCACCTCGTTGTAGATCGCGGACGACAGTCCGCCGAGGGTGATGTACGCGAGTACGAAGAAGCCCGCGACCACGATCGCGACCCATTGCGGCCAGCCGAGCAGCGCCTCGACGACGATCGCGAGGGCGTAGAGGTTCACGCCGGCGATCAGGATGGCGGCGAAGGCGAACAGGATCGAACTCAGCAGGTGTGCGCCCCTGTCGAAGCGGAGCAGCAGGAACTCGGGGACCGAGCGGACCTTGGAGCCGTAGTAGAAGGGCATCATCACAAGGCCCAGGAAGACCATGGCCGGGATGGCGCCGATCCAGTACCAGTGCACCGTGTATGCGCCGTACTGAGCACTGTTGGCGGCCATGCCGAGGATCTCGGTGGCAGCCAGGTTGGCCGAGATGAACGCCAGGCCGGTGATCCAGGCGGGCAGCGAGCGCCCGGACAGGAAGAAGTCGAGGCTGGTCTTCACGGAGCGGCGGGCGGCGAAGCCGATGCCCAGGACCACGGCGAAGTAGATGCCGAGGATCGTGTAGTCGAGCCCGTTCGTGGGCAGTCGTAGCTCGGCCGCCAGATATGTGGGGGTTTGCATGGTTACTCGCTTCGCTGTATGAACCAATCAGTTCCCGGAACCTGTGCCTCCGTGTTCGATATTTTGAACGCTTTTGATGGTGAAGTTTGTTTGTTTGTGACGTTGACTGGCGTGGTGGCTTGTGGTTTGTTGTGTTCGGTTATGTTTGAAGGCTGGGTGGCTCGAATGGAGAGTCCGACGTGAAGAAGACCTCGACCCTGCTGGCCGACGGTCGTGAGCTCATCTACTACGACCTGCGGGACGACGCCGTGCGCGACGCGGTCGACCGCCGGCCGCTGGAGCGCACCGTCACGACCTCCGAGATCCGTCGCGACGTGCTGCTCGGCGACCGTGTCGCCATCGCCTCGCACCGCCAGGGCCGCACCTACCACCCGCCGGCCGACGAATGCCCCCTGTGCCCCTCCCAGGGCGGGAGGCTGAGCGAGATCCCGGACTCCTCGTACGACGTCGTGGTCTTCGAGAATCGTTTCCCCTCCCTCGCCGGCGACTCCGGCCGCTGCGAGGTCGTCTGCTTCACCTCCGACCACAACGCCTCCTTCGCCGACCTGACCGAGGAGCACGCGGGGCTGGTCCTGGACGCCTGGACCGACCGCACCGCGGAGCTGTCCCACCTGCCCGCCGTCGAACAGGTCTTCTGCTTCGAGAACCGCGGCGCGGAGATCGGCGTGACCCTCGGCCACCCGCACGGCCAGATCTACGCGTACCCCTTCACCACGCCGCGCACCGCCCTGATGCTCCGTTCGCTCGCCGCCCACAAAGAGGCCACCGGCGGGGAGAACCTGTTCGACGCCGTCCTGGAACGCGAGCTCGCCGACGAGCGGGTCGTCCTGGAGGGTGAACAGTGGGTGGCCTTCGTGCCGTACGCCGCCCACTGGCCGTACGAGATCCACCTCTACCCGAAGCGCCGCGTCCCCGACCTGCTCGCGCTCGACCAGGAGGCGCGCACAGAGTTCCCCAAGGTGTATCTGGAACTCTTGAGGCGCTTCGACCGGATCTTCGATGGGGGGGATGGTGGGGAAAACGCCGTGAGTGAGCCCCCGACGCCGTACATCGCCGCCTGGCACCAGGCGCCGTTCGGCACGCTGGAGGAGTTCGAGGGCGTCAGCCGTGACGACTTCGCGCTTCACCTCGAGCTTTTCACCATTCGCCGCACTTCCGGCAAGCTGAAGTTCCTCGCGGGTTCCGAGTCCGGCATGAACGTGTTCATCAACGACGTGCCGCCGGAGGCCGCGGCCCGGCGACTGCGAGAGGTAGCGAGTTCATGAGTGGGAAGTACCTGGTCACCGGCGGCGCCGGCTATGTGGGCAGCGTGGTCGCGCAGCACCTGCTGGAGGCGGGCCACGAGGTGGTCGTGCTCGACAACCTCTCCACCGGCTTCCGCGAGGGCGTGCCGGCGGGCGCTTCCTTCATCGAGGGCGACATCCGCGACGCCGGCAAGTGGCTGGACCCCTCCTTCGACGCGGTCCTGCACTTCGCCGCGTTCTCGCAGGTCGGCGAGTCGGTCGTGAAGCCCGAGAAGTACTGGGACAACAACGTCGGCGGCACCATGGCGCTGCTCGGCGCGATGCGCGAGACGGGCGTGCGCAAGCTCGTCTTCTCCTCCACGGCGGCGACGTACGGCGAACCGGAGCGGACGCCGATCGAGGAGAGCGCCCCGACCAGGCCCACCAACCCCTACGGCGCCTCCAAGCTCGCCGTCGACCACATGATCACCGGTGAGGCGGCCGCGCACGGCCTGGGCGCCGTGTCCCTGCGCTACTTCAACGTGGCGGGCGCCTACGGCAGCTGCGGCGAGCGGCACGACCCCGAGTCCCACCTCATCCCGCTGGTGCTCCAGGTCGCGCAGGGCCGCCGCGAGGCCATCTCCGTCTTCGGCGACGACTACCCGACGCCGGACGGCACCTGCATCCGCGACTACATCCACGTCGCGGACCTGGCCGAGGCGCACCTGCTGGCCCTGGACGCCGCCACACCAGGCGAGCACCTGATCTGCAACCTCGGCAACGGCAACGGCTTCTCCGTGCGCGAGGTCATCGAGACGGTGCGCCAGGTCACCGGACACCCGATCCCCGAGGTCGTGGCCCCGCGCCGGGGCGGCGACCCGGCGGTCCTGGTCGCCTCCGCGGCCACGGCCCGCGAGCGGCTCGGCTGGAACCCGTCCCGCGCGGACCTCGCGGGGATCGTCGCGGACGCGTGGCAGTTCGCGCAGGACATCGCAAGCAACGCAAGGGAGCAGTAGGTGGGCGTACGCGAGGGCTTCGAGGAGCTGTACGGGACGGCTCCCGAGGGCGTCTGGACGGCACCGGGCCGGGTCAACCTGATCGGCGAGTACACGGACTTCAACGAGGGGTTCGTGATGCCGTTCGCGCTGCCGCACACGGCGGTCGCCGCGGTCTCGCGCCGCACCGACGGCGTGCTGCGCCTGCACTCGGCGGACGTCGAGGGCCCGGTCGTCGAACTGCACGTCGACGAGCTTCAGCCTCTGACGAACACCAGCTGGGCCGCGTACCCGGCGGGTGTCGTCTGGGTGCTGCGCGAGGCGGGCCACGCGATCACCGGCGCGGACCTCCATCTGTCCTCGACGGTGCCGACGGGCGCGGGCCTGTCGTCGTCGGCGGCCCTTGAGGTGGTCACCGCCCTGGCCCTGAACGACCTGTACGACCTCGGTCTGACCCGCCCGGAGCTCGCCCGGCTCGCCCAGCGCGCCGAGAACGACTTCGTCGGCGTGCCGTGCGGCGTCATGGACCAGACGGCGTCGGCGTGCAGCACCGAGGGCCACGCCCTGCACCTCGACTGCCGCGACCTCTCCATCCGGCAGATCCCCTTCGACCTGGCCTCCCAGGGCCTCTCGCTGCTGGTCGTCGACACCCGCGTGAAGCACGCGCTGGGCGACGGGGCGTACGCTGAGCGGCGCGAGGGGTGCGAGGAGGGCGCACGGCAGCTCGGGGTCTCGCATCTGCGGGACGTTGCGTACGAGGACCTGGAGTCCGCGCTTGCGCGCCTGTCCGACGAGCGCGTGCGCCGCTATGTGCGTCACGTGGTCTCGGACGACCACCGTGTCGACCAGGTCGTCGCCCTGCTGGACGCGGGCGACGTCCGGGCGATCGGTCCCGTGCTGACCGAGGGCCATGTCTCCCTGCGGGACGACCTGCGCATCTCCTGCCCGGAGCTGGACCTGGTGGTGGACACGGCGAACGCCTCCGGCGCGCTCGGCGCCCGGATGACGGGCGGCGGCTTCGGCGGCTCGGCGATCGTGCTGACGGAGGCGTCCGACGCGGACACGATCACCAAGGCGATCGAGGAGGCGTTCGGCTCCGCCGGTTTTACGGCGCCTCGGGTGTTCCCGGCGGTGCCGTCGGCCGGCGCCCGTCGCCTGAACTGAGCCCCGGTCCTGGGGGCTGCCGCCCCCAGACCCCGCTTCGGCCTGAACGGCCTCGTCCTCGATCGCCGTACGGGCTGATTCTGCTCAGCCCAGTCTCTTCGTCAGTGTGTACTCCGTGATCCCCGGCGGATAGTCGGGGATCACGCACACCACGTCATAGCCCTGCTTCTTGTAGAACTCGGGGGCCTGGAAGTCCCAGGTCTCCAGGCGTGCGGCTGTGCAGCCGCGCCCCTCGCGCGCCGTGCGCTCCGCCTCGGCCAGCAGGCGCGTGCCGAGGCCCGCGCCGCGATGGCGGTCGTCCACCCACAGGTAGGTGACGTGCAGCCACGTCGTCCAGGTGTGGCCGACCAGCCCGCCCACCAGCTCTCCCGCGGCGTCCAACGCCCAGACGTGGAGCGGAACTTCGCGTTCACCAGGCGTTCCGCGCAGTGCGCGCAGCACCGGTGACGCCACCGTGTTCGTCTCGCGCAGCCGGGCGCGGAGCAGATCCCGACGCACTTTGTCGACTTCTGTCTCGATACGAAACATGTGGCTCACCATAAACGCGCTGGCCAACCAGTTCTGCAAATTTCCTTCCGCTCCCGGCCCCTGGCCCTACCCTGTGAACAGCACCGGTGGGGGCCGGTGCTGATCAGGGGGCGAGACAGTCGGGTACGACGCCCGGGGTGGGGGTAGCAGTTCCAGCACGGCGGCGGCCGTGTGGCTGCGTCGCCCCGTCCCAGGCGAATGACCGGGGGACACTCCGGGCGTCGTACCCGCACCGGTCGTCCCCCGAGCAGTGGGGGTATCAGTGGTTCGCATCCGAGTCCTGGTCGTCGACGACCATCGCATCTTCGCCGAGTCGCTCGCCGCCGCCCTGGCAGCCGAGCCCGACGTCGACGTGTCCGCTGCCGGGAGCGGTCCGGCCGCGCTGCGCTGCCTGGACCGGGCGGCCGCGGAAGGCCGCAGATTCGACGTGATGCTCGTCGACGCGGACCTCGGCGGCAATGTTCCGGGCTCCCGTCCGGCGGTCCCCGTCCAGGAGGGCAACGAGGACGGGCTCGTCGACGGCATCTCCCTCGTCGCCGGCGTCCGTTCCGGTCAGCCGAGCGTGCGGACCGTCGTCCTTGCCGAGAAGGACGACCCGCGCCGGGCGGCCCTGGCCCTGCAGGCCGGTGCCTCCGGCTGGGTCGCCAAGGACTGCTCGCTGTCCCGGCTGCTCACGGTCATCCGGGGCGTGCTGCGGGACGAGACGCACCTTCCGCCCGCCCTGCTCACCGGAGTCCTGCGCGAACTGACCGCGGCCCGCAAGCACCGCACCGAGAGCGAGCGGCTGGTGGAGTCCCTGACGCCCCGGGAGCGGGAAGTACTGCGGTGCATGGTCGCCGGGCTGGGCCGCAAGGCCGTCGCCGAGCGGCTGTTCCTCTCCCCCCACACCGTCCGCACCCATATGCAGAACGTCCTCGGGAAGCTGGGTGTCCACTCCACCCTCGCCGCCGTCGCCCTCGCCCGCCGTGCCGGCGTCGGGCCGGTCGACCTAACCGGGGATGTTGTCGAACGGGGCGGTCAGCTGGCGTAGCAGCGCCGCCAGTTCACCGCGTTGGGCCCGGCTCAGCTCCGACAGGATCGCGCGCTCCTGGTCGAGCAGTCCGGCGAGCGCCTGGTCCGCCCGGTCCTGGCCCTCCTCCGTGAGGCGCACCAGTACGCCCCGGCGGTCGCTGGGATCGGGCAGCCGCTCGACCAGGCCCTTCTTCGCCAGACGGTCGATGCGGTTCGTCATCGTGCCGGAGGTGACCAGCGTCTGGGTCAGCAGCTGGCCGGGGGAGAGCTGATAGGGGCTGCCGGCCCGTCGCAGCGCGGTGAGGACGTCGAACTCCCAGGGCTCCAGGCTGTGCTCGGAGAACGCCAGCCGGCGTGCGCGGTCCAGGTGCCGGGCCAGTCTGCTCACCCGGCTGAGCACCTCCAGCGGTTCCACGTCGAGGTCCGGGCGCTCCCTGCGCCACGCCGCGACCAGCCGATCGACCTCGTCCTCCATGGCGATCAGTGTAGTGGTTGTGTCGACATGAAGTCTCTTGATGTGGAGTCTCTTGAAGTTGAGTCTTTTGGTAGTCGAGTCTCTTGATGAAAAGTCTCTTGACGTCGAGATAGTTGGGGTACGAGGATGGCTTCCGTACGGAGGCGGCGTCAAACGGGGGCGACGCCTCCGTACGAGGACGCCGTGCCCGCTCGCCGTTGAGGAGGCCCTGCCATGCCCGCCGCCACTCCCACCTGGGACCCGGGTCAGTACCTGCGCCACGCCGGCCACCGCGCCCGCCCCTTCGTCGACCTGCTCGCCCGCGTCCCCGCACTCCCCGGCGACCCGCCCCGCATCGCCGACCTGGGCTGCGGACCCGGCAACGTCACTGTCCTGCTCGCCGACCGCTGGTCCACCGCGCACATCGTCGGCTACGACAACTCGCCCGAGATGCTGGACAAGGCCATCACCGAGCACGAGGGCCCCACCCCGGGCGGAGGCCGCCTCGACTTCTCGTTCGCCGACGCCCGTACCTGGGTGCCCCCGGAGCCGTACGACCTGATCCTCAGCAACGCCACCCTGCAGTGGGTGCCCGGGCACGCCGGCCGCTTCCCCGACTGGATCGCGGGTCTCGCCCCCGGCGGCACCTTCGCCTTCCAGGTCCCCGGCAACTTCGACTCCCCCAGCCACCAGCTGATGCGGGAACTGGCCCACTCGGCCCGCTGGAAGGACCGTCTCGCCGACACCCTGCGCCACGACGACGCCGTGCTCACCCCCGGCGCCTATCTGGAGCACCTCACCGCCCTCGGCTGCACGGTGGACGTGTGGGAGACGACGTACCTGCATCTGCTGGAGGGCGAGGACCCGGTCCTGGACTGGGTGAAGGGCACCGGACTGCGGCCCGTCCTCACCGAACTGGGCGAGGAGGCGGAGGAGTTCCTCGCCGACTACCGCACGGCGCTGCGCGAGGCGTACCCGGCGACCGGCCACGGCACGGTGTTCCCGTTCCGCCGTATCTTCGCCGTCGCCACGAAGGAGGCGTGAGCGATGCTCGCCGCCGTCGACCATGTGCAGCTCGCGGCCCCGCCGGGCTCCGAGGACCTGCTGCGCGGGTACTACATCGACGCCCTCGGCATGACCGAGATCCCCAAGCCGCCGGTGCTTGCGGCGCGGGGCGGGTGCTGGTTCCAGGCAGGAAGCGTGCAGCTGCATCTGGGAATCGAGGAGGATTTCCGGCCCGCGAAGAAGGCCCACCCCGGGCTGAGGGTGACGGACATCGAGGCCTGCGCCGCCCGTCTCGCCGCGCACGGAGCGCGGGTGACCTGGGACGACAACCTGCCCGGGCACCTGCGGTTCTATTCGGAGGACCCCGTCGGCAACAGGCTGGAGTTCCTCCAGCCCCGGTAGCGCCGGAAGAGCGCCGCCGACCGAACCGCCGCACGGCCGAACAGGGCGGCGCCGGCCAGCGGCACCAGCGGGAGGGACACACGCCCGATCCGGTCCCGGACGTTCCGCTCGACCGGCACCCATCGGCCCCACGGCTCCTTTGCCACCTCCGCGTGCAGACCGGGGAAGGAGGAGTAGGTCACCTTCGCCGTGCCGTGCGCCAGGTATGCGGTGCAGTCCCAATGGGAGGGCGTACCGCCCCGGTAGCTCTTCACCGCGGGCACATAGGAACAGGCCTGCATCCGCGTCTTCTGTGGGTGCCCGATCAGCCCCAGATGGGCTGCCGCAGCGACGTACCCGTAGACGGTGACACCGACAAGAAGGACGCCGACGGCGCCGAAGACGATGACGCCGACCGCCTGCTTCCGGCCGGTGGGCAACCTGATCTCTTTGGCCACCGGGTGATCGTACGAACGCGGCGGCCGGGTGAGGTCGGCGGGGCTACGCCTTGCGGTGGCCTATCAACCGCGGCCTCTGCTCAAGGCCGTCCAGCCCGTGCCACGCCAGGTTCACCAGATGCGCGGCGACCTCCGCCTTCTTCGGGCGGCGCACATCCAGCCACCACTGGCCCGTCAGCGCCACCATGCCCACCAGCGCCTGCGCGTACAGCGGCGCCAGCTTCGGGTCGAAGCCGCGGCTCTTGAACTCACGGCCCAGGATGTCCTCCACCTGGGTCGCGATGTCCGAGATCAGCGAGGCGAACGAGCCCGTCGACTGCGGGATGGGGGAGTCGCGGACCAGGATGCGGAAGCCGTCCGTGTACTCCTCGATGTAGTCCAGGAGGGCGAAGGCCGCCTGCTCGCACAGCTCCCGCGGATGCCCGGCCGTCAGCGAACCGGTGACCATGTCCAGCAGCCGCCGCATTTCGCGGTCCACCACCACCGCGTACAGCCCCTCCTTGCCGCCGAAGTGCTCGTACACCACCGGCTTGGAAACCCCGGCCTTCGCCGCGATCTCCTCCACCGACGTGCCTTCGAACCCCTTGGCGGCGAACAGCGTACGACCGATCTCCAGCAACTGCTGGCGGCGCTCCGCACCGGTCATCCGGGTACGGCGGGTGCGCCGCGGCTTGTCGCTGCTGGGAGTGCTGGAGGAGTCGGTCGCCACGCGTCAATCATGCCGCGTCAGCGGTCGCCTTCCGGCGCCGGGAGCCGTTCCCGTCGGTGCTGCGGCGGGAATCGATACGAGAGCGTGACGGCCAGCGAACGTCGTACGCCCAGCCGAGCTGCTCGCACCAGCGGATGATCCGTGCCGAGGAGTCCAGCTGCCAGCGCTCCACACCGTGCCGCGCCGACGTCGGGTCCGCATGGTGCAGGTTGTGCCACGACTCGCCGCAGGACAGGACCGCAAGCCACCACACGTTGCCCGAACGGTCCCGCGACTTGAACGGGCGCTTGCCGACCGCGTGGCAGATCGAGTTGATCGACCAGGTCACATGGTGCAGCAACGCCACCCGGACGAGTGACCCCCAGAAGAACGCCGTGAACGCGCCCCACCACGACATCGTCACCAGCCCGCCGATCAGCGGCGGCAACGCCAGCGAGACCGCCGTCCACAGCACGAACTGGCGGGAGATCGCCCGGATCGCCCCGTCCTTGATCAGATCGGGCGCGTACTTGTCCTGCGGCGTCTGCTCCTCGTCGAACATCCAGCCGATGTGCGCCCACCACAGGCCCTTGATCAGGGCCGGAACCGTTTCGCCATAACGCCACGGAGAGTGCGGGTCGCCCTCCGCGTCCGAGAACCTGTGGTGCTTGCGGTGGTCGGCCACCCAGCGCACCAGCGGACCTTCCACGGCCAGCGACCCGGCGATCGCCAGCGCGATCCGCAGCGGCCGCCTGGCCTTGAACGCGCCGTGCGTGAAGTAGCGGTGGAAGCCGATCGTGATGCCGTGACAGCCCAGGTAGTAGAAGAGGACCAGCAGGCCCAGGTCGAGCCAGCTCACGCCCCAGCCCCAGGCCAGCGGTACCGCCGCGACGAGCGCCAGGAACGGGACGATGATGAACAGCAGCAGCGTGATCTGCTCGACCGAGCGCTTCTGCTCGCCGCCCAGCGTCGCGGAGGGCAGCGGAGTGTCGTCGTTCGCCTTCGGGGCGTCTTCGATCACATCGGAGCTTGTGGTCATGGGGCGTCCCCTGTGGGGTCGAGGGTTGAGGCAGTCGCCAGGGATACGGAACCCAGAGTGCTCGCGGGATCTGACGGGAGACCCTACGGCTCCGTAACCTACGGCGACGTAAGTATGGCAGTGCGTCGGCCGGCGGCAAGAGCCCGCGAGCCTGCGCGTCCGCGTGGACACCTATCCTTGGTGTCGGTCGGACAGCGCGGTCCGCTCTGTTTTCTTCCCGGATGCCCCGTCCGTATGCGGCACCCGCCGCGCACGGCACCCGTCCGGGTCCCCTCCGGACGAGCTTCAACACTGCAAGGAGCCGCACCTGTGAGCAGTGCCGACGACCAGACCACAACGACCAGCAGTGAGCTGCGCGCCGACATCCGCCGACTGGGTGATCTGCTCGGAGAGTCCCTCGTCCGGCAGGAGGGCCCCGAGCTCCTGGAGCTGGTCGAGCGCGTCCGCCGGCTGACCCGCGAGGACGGCGAGGCCGCCGCGGAGCTGCTGCGCGGCACCGAACTGGAGACGGCAGCCAAGCTGGTCCGCGCCTTCTCCACCTACTTCCACCTGGCGAACGTCACCGAGCAGGTCCACCGCGGCCGCGAACTGCGCGCCAAGCGCGCCGCCGAGGGCGGACTCCTCGCCCGTACGGCCGACCGGCTCAAGGACGCCGACCCCGAGCACCTGCGCGAGACCGTCAAGCACCTCAACGTGCGCCCCGTGTTCACGGCGCACCCGACGGAGGCCGCGCGCCGGTCCGTCCTCAACAAGCTCCGGCGCATCGCCGCGCTCCTGGAAGCCCCCGTCATCGAGGCCGACCGCCGCCGCCACGACACCCGCCTGGCGGAGAACATCGACCTCGTATGGCAGACCGACGAGCTCCGCGTCGTACGCCCCGAGCCCGCCGACGAGGCCCGCAACGCCATCTACTACCTCGACGAACTGCACGCCGGAGCCGTCGGCGACGTCCTGGAGGACCTCACCGCGGAACTGGAGCGCGTCGGCGTCAAGCTCCCCGACGACACCCGCCCCCTCACCTTCGGCACCTGGATCGGCGGCGACCGCGACGGCAACCCCAACGTGACCCCCGAGGTCACCTGGGAGGTGCTCATCCTCCAGCACGAGCACGGCATCAACGACGCGCTGGAGATGATCGACGAACTGCGCGGCCTGCTCTCCCAGTCGATCCGCTACACCGGCGCCACCGAGGAACTCCTCGAATCCCTCCGCACCGACCTCGAACTGCTGCCCGAGATCAGCCCCCGCTACAAGCGCCTCAACGCCGAGGAGCCCTACCGCCTCAAGGCCACCTGCATCCGGCAGAAGCTCGTCAACACCAAGCAGCGCCTCGCCAAGGGCACCCAGCACGAACCGGGACGGGACTACCTCGGCACCACCGAACTGCTGCACGACCTGAGGACCATCCAGACCTCACTGCGCGCCCACCGCGGCAGCCTCTTCGCCGACGGCCGACTCGCCCGCACCATCCGCACCCTCGCCGCCTTCGGCCTCCAGCTCGCCACCATGGACGTCCGCGAGCACGCCGACGCCCACCACCACGCCCTCGGCCAGCTCTTCGACCGGCTCGGCGAGGAATCCTGGCGCTACGACGACATGCCGCGCGAGTACCGCAACAAGCTGCTCGCCAAGGAACTGCGCTCCCGTCGGCCCCTCGCGCCCACCCCCGCCCCCCTCGACGCCGCCGGCGCCAAGACCCTCGGCACCTTCGAGACGATCAAGCGGGCCCTGAAGATCTTCGGCTCCGAGGTCATCGAGTCCTACATCATCTCCATGTGCCAGGGCGCCGACGACGTGTTCGCCGCCGCCGTCCTCGCCCGCGAAGCAGGCCTCATCGACCTGCACGCCGGCTGGGCGAAGATCGGCATCGTCCCCCTCCTGGAGACCACCGACGAGCTGAAGGCCGCCGACACGATCCTGGAGGACATGCTCGCCGACCCCTCCTACCGCCGCCTCGTCGCCCTGCGCGGCGACGTGCAGGAGGTCATGCTCGGCTACAGCGACTCCTCCAAGTTCGGCGGCATCACCACCTCCCAGTGGGAGATCCACCGCGCCCAGCGCCGCCTGCGCGACGTCGCCCACCGCTACGGCGTACGCCTGCGCCTCTTCCACGGCCGCGGCGGCACCGTCGGCCGCGGCGGCGGCCCCAGCCACGACGCGATCCTCGCCCAGCCCTGGGGCACCCTCGAAGGCGAGATCAAGGTGACCGAGCAGGGCGAGGTCATCTCCGACAAGTACCTCATCCCCTCCCTCGCCCGCGAGAACCTGGAACTCACGGTCGCCGCCACCCTTCAGGCCTCCGCGCTGCACACCGCCCCCCGCCAGTCCGTCGAGGCCCTCGCCCGCTGGGACGCCGCCATGGACGTCGTCTCCGACGCCGCCCACGCCGCCTACCGCAAGCTGGTCGAGGACCCCGACCTGCCCGCCTACTTCTTCGCCGCCACCCCCGTGGACCAGCTCGCCGAGCTGCACCTGGGCTCCCGCCCCTCCCGCCGCCCCGACAGCGGAGCAGGACTGGACGGACTACGGGCCATTCCCTGGGTCTTCGGCTGGACCCAGTCCCGGCAGATCGTGCCCGGCTGGTACGGCGTCGGGTCGGGGCTGAAGGCCCTGCGCGAGGCCGGCCTCGACACCGTCCTCGACGAGATGCACGAACAGTGGCACTTCTTCCGCAACTTCATCTCCAACGTCGAGATGACCCTCGCCAAGACCGACCTGCGCATCGCCCGCCACTACGTCGACACCCTCGTACCCGACGAACTCAAGCACGTCTTCACGACGATCGAGGCCGAACACGAGCTGACGGTCCGTGAGGTCCTGCGCGTCACCGGCGAGAGCGAACTGCTGGACGCCAACCCCGTCCTCAAGCAGACCTTCACCATCCGAGATGCCTACCTCGACCCGATCTCCTACCTCCAGGTCGCCCTCCTCAAGCGCCAGCGCGACGCCGCCGCCTCGGGCGCCGAGGCCGACCCGCTGCTGTCCCGCGCCCTGCTGCTCACGGTGAACGGCGTGGCGGCCGGACTGCGCAACACCGGCTGACAGCCTTCCGCACATGACTGTGGCCCCCGAGCCCATACAGGCTCGGGGGCCACAGTCATGTCCTGCGGACGTCAGCCCCGAGAGGCCTTACGGCGGCGCACCACCAGACAACCGCCGGCGGCCACGAGCGCTGCCGCGAGACCGGACAGCAGACCCACCGGGGCGCTGCTGCCGGTTTCGGCCAGACCGCCGCCCCCTCCCTGCGCGGACGGGGAGGCGCTCACGGAGGCCGACGGGGCAGCCCCCGCACTGGAGGAGGACGAACTCGGCGAGGCGGTCGTCCCGGTCGAGCCCGAGGGCGAGGCCGACGCGGAGGGCGACGCGGACGCCGACGGCGAGCCCGACGGCGTGGAGCCGCCGCCCTGCTCCCCCGAACAGTTCGTCCAGAACACCTTCTGCTTGGCCCGGCCCTTCTCACCGTCGAAGTTCCAGAACAGCTTGTAGTGCCCGTCCGGCAGCGTCATGTCGGCCGTACGGCCGTGACCCTTGGCGTCCAGCGTGATGTCGCCGGTCTTCACCGTCTCGCCCTTGGGCTTGCCGGTCGGGGCCCAGACCTCGATGTGCCAGCCGACCTGCTGCTGACCGTCGAAGTTGAAGGCGTCCAGGTAGAACGAGCAGACATGCGGCTCGTTGCGCTGGTCGGACTCGTCCGTGGCGGACTTGTGGATCTTCACATCACCGTTGTCGCCCGGAGCCGTGGCGTGGGCGGACGGAGCGGTCAGCAGCGCTGCTGATGCGACGGCGACAAAGGCGCCGGCGCGCATGAGGGTACGCATGGGCAGTCCATCTTCGGGAAACGGAACGGAAGATGTGGAGGGGGCGGCCCAGCTTCCTGCTGCGCCAAGAACCCGGTCAAGTCACGGAACGACGCTTGTGCCCCATCTGTCGCCGCATGCCTCAAACATCCCGGTAACGATCAGGGAACGCAAGGGTTTTCTACGGATGTAACGCCGGGGAACGCATCAACCAATCCGCGCCCTCACAGCGCCACGAACGCCGCCGTCAACAGCGCGACCCCCGCACCCGCCAGCACCCACGCCACCCGGGCCAGCCGCAAACCACCCGCCACCACCACAGACGCCAGCAGCAGCGCCCCGCCCAGCGGAACCCAGGCGTACAGAATCCCCGCCGGACCCGAACGCACCACATCATCCGTGCCCGGCTTCACGACCACGGTGTACGTCTGCCCCCGCTTCACCGCGACCGACTTCTCGATCACCACGCTCCCGCGCGCCGTCGCCCCGGCCGACAAGGGAGTGAACGGACCGCTGCACGTGTCCGCCCCGCACCGGGTCACCTCGATCGTGCCCCGCTCACGACCCTTGGTCAGCATCACGTACTGCGCGGTGCCCCAGGAACCCCAGACACCGGCGATCAGGATCAGCACAGAGACAGCACCCATCGCCGCGAGCCGCCCGAACCGCAACACCGCGACCGTGCCCCGAGTGGAGATGACGGCAGAAGGCATGGCGGCGATCCTTGGCCATGCCCACGCGCCCGGTCAACTCCCACAAGGCCCGGCAGGCGGACAAGTCACGAGTTGTACGTGCTTTGCGCCCGCTCCAGACCCTCGATCACCAGACACTCCACCGCGTCCGACGCCCGGTCCACGAAGTAGTCCAGCTCCTTGCGCTCCACCGACGAGAAGTCCTTCAGCACGAAATCCGCGACCTGCATACGACCCGGAGGACGCCCGATCCCGAACCGCACCCGGTGATAGTCCGCACCCATCGCCTTCGTCATCGACTTCAGACCGTTGTGACCGTTGTCGCCACCACCCAGCTTCAGACGCAGAGTGCCGTAGTCGATGTCCAGCTCGTCATGCACGGCGACGACATTCGCCACCGGCACCTTGTAGAAATCCCGCAGCGCGTTCACCGGGCCACCCGACAGATTCATGTACGACATCGGCTTCGCGAGAATGACACGACGGTTCGCCGGACCCGGCGGCCCGATCCGCCCCTCGACGACCTGCGCCTGCGCCTTGCTCGCCCGCTTGAACCTCCCCCCGATCCGCTCGGCGAGCAGATCAGCCACCATGAACCCCACGTTGTGCCGGTTCATGGCGTACTCGGGTCCCGGATTGCCGAGGCCCACGATCAGCCAGGGGGCACCCGCGTCGGTCGTCACGTCCATGTCTCCTTGATACGCGCCAGCCGCCGCCCCCGGGGGAGCAGCGGCTGACGAAACGGTGTCGGTGAGGGATCAGGCCTCCACGGCCTCTTCGCCCTCGCCCTCCTCGCCCGCCGGAGCCTCCTCCGCCTGCGCGGCCAGGACCTGCAGAACGACCGCGTCCTCGTCGACGGCCAGCGTCACACCGGACGGCAGGGTGACGTCCTTCGCGAGCACGGAGGCACCGGCCCCCAGACCTTCGACCGAGACCGTCAGAGCCTCGGGGATGTGCGTGGCCTCGGCCTCGACCGGCAGCGCGTTCAGCACGTGCTCCAGCAGGTTGCCACCCGCGGCCAGCTCGCCCTCGGCGTGCACCGGAACCTCGACGGTGACCTTCTCGCCACGCTTCACCAGCAGCAGGTCCACGTGCTCCAGGAAGCCCTTCAGCGGGTCACGCTGCACGGCCTTCGGGATCGCCAGCTCGTTGGTCTTGCCGTCGATGTCCAGGGAGATCAGGACGTTCGGCGTACGCAGCGCCAGCAGCAGGTCGTGACCGGGAAGGGTCAGGTGCAGCGGGTCCGAGCCGTGGCCGTACAGGACACCGGGAACCTTGCTCTCGCGACGGATACGGCGGGCAGCGCCCTTGCCGAACTCGGTACGCGTCTCGGCGGTGAGCTTCACCTCGGACATGATCACTCCTCGTAGAAACCAGAAAAAGGACGGGGTCACCCGGCCACGAACGGCCTGCTACGAAGAGCGCGTCGATAACGGACCGCCGTACCGCAATGAGTACGGCCTCCCTCGCCGAGCAACTGCAGCAGTCTACTCGGCGGGGAGGCCGCACCCCAAAACGATCTCTACCGGAGGATCACCGACGGATCACCACCGGCACACCATCACTGCTCGTCGAACAGGCTCGTCACCGAACCGTCCTCGAACACCTCACGCACCGCACTCGCGATCGTCGGCGCGATCGACAGCACCGTGATCTTGTCCAGCTCCAGCTCACCCGGAGTGGGCAGCGTGTTCGTGAACACGAACTCACTCACCTTCGAGTTCTTCAGCCGGTCCGCCGCCGGACCCGACAGCACACCATGCGTCGCGGTCACGATGACATCCTCCGCACCATGCGCGAACAGAGCGTCCGCAGCCGCGCAGATCGTGCCACCCGTGTCGATCATGTCGTCGACCAGGACACACACCCGGCCCTCGACCTCACCCACGACCTCATGCACGGTCACCTGGTTGGCCACATCCTTGTCACGCCGCTTGTGCACGATGGCCAGCGGCGCACCCAGCCGGTCACACCAGCGGTCCGCGACCCGCACCCGGCCGGCGTCCGGAGACACCACCGTCAGCTTGTCCCGGTCCACCTTCTGACCCACATAGTCCGCCAGCAGCGGCAGCGCGAACAGATGATCCACCGGACCGTCGAAGAAGCCCTGGATCTGGTCCGTGTGCAGATCCACCGTCAGGATCCGGTCCGCACCCGCCGTCTTCATCAGATCCGCAATCAGACGCGCCGAAATCGGTTCACGTCCCCGGTGCTTCTTGTCCTGCCGCGCGTAACCGTAGAAGGGCACGATCACAGTGATGGAACGGGCCGACGCACGCTTCAGCGCGTCGATCATGATCAACTGCTCCATGATCCACTGGTTGATCGGAGCCGTGTGGCTCTGGATCACGAAGCAGTCGGCACCACGCGCCGACTCCTGGTAACGGACGTAGATCTCGCCGTTCGCAAAGTCGAAGGCCTTCGTCGGGACAACCCCGACACCCAGCTCGTGGGCGACCTCCTCGGCAAGCTCGGGGTGGGCGCGGCCGGAGAAGAACATCATCTTCTTCTCGCCGGTCGTCTTGATCCCGGTCACAGCACTGTCTCCTCAGAGGTGTCTCAGCTGGGTGTCGAGAAGCCGTTACCGCCGCGTCGGCTGGATGAGGACGGCCGTCTCAGCTGGTGGGGTGCGGGTGTGCACTTATCACGGTACGCCGTCACAGACGCACCTCAGTCCGGTCAGCCTTCGCCATCCGGCTCCCGGGAAGCCGCCTCAGCCGCCTTCGCAGCCGCGCTCCCAGGACGCTTACGAGCCACCCAACCCTCGATATTCCGCTGCTGACCACGGGCCACGGCCAGCGAACCGGGCGGCACATCCTTCGTGATCACAGAGCCGGCAGCCGTATAGGCACCGTCCCCGACCGTGACAGGCGCCACAAACATATTGTCCGAACCAGTACGGCAATGGGAGCCGACCGTCGTGTGGTGCTTGTCCTGCCCGTCGTAATTCACGAACACACTCGCGGCACCGATGTTCGAGTACTCACCGATCGTCGCGTCCCCCACATACGACAGATGCGGCACCTTCGTACCCTCACCGATCGACGCATTCTTCGTCTCCACGTACGTACCGACCTTGGACTTCAGACCGAGGCGGGTGCCCGGGCGGAGATAGGCGTACGGACCGACCGAGGCCTGCGGGCCCACGGTGGCGCTGTCGGCCACCGTGTTGTCCACGCGCGCCCCCGCACCCACCTGGGTGTCCTTCAGCCGCGAATTCGGCCCGACCTCCGCACCCTCACCGATGTGCGTGGAACCGAGCAACTGCGTGCCCGGCTGCACGACCGCGTCCTGCTCGAAGGTGACAGTGACGTCCACCCAGGTCGTGGCGGGATCGATGACCGTGACCCCCGCCAGCATCGCGGCCGTCAGCAGCCGGTCGTTCAGGATGCGACGCGCCTCCGCGAGCTGCACACGGTTGTTGATCCCGGCGATCTCACGATGGTCGCCCGCCACGGACGCCCCCACCCGATGCCCCGCCTCACGCAGGATGCCGAGCACATCGGTGAGGTACTCCTCGCCCTGACTGTTGTCCGTCCGGACCTTCTTCAGAGCATCCGCGAGCAGCTGTCCGTCGAAAGCGAAGACCCCGGAGTTGATCTCACGGATGGCGCGCTGGGTCTCCGTGGCGTCCTTGTGCTCGACGATCGCGGTGACGGCACCCGTGGCGTCGTCGCGGACGATACGGCCGTAACCGGTCGCGTCCGGCACCTCGGCGGTCAGCACGGTGACGGCGTTGCCGTCCTGCTGATGCGTACCGGCGAGCTGCTGGAGCGTTTCAGCGGTGAGCAGCGGGGTGTCTCCGCACACGACGACAACAGTGCCGTCGACGGACCCGCCCAGCTCCTCGAGGGCCATCCGTACGGCGTGCCCGGTGCCGTTCTGCTCCGCCTGCACGGCAGTCCGCACGGCCGGGTCGATCTGGGCGAGATGCGCGGAGACCTGCTCCCGGGCATGGCCCACGACGACAACGAGGTTCTCGGGCTTCAACTCACGCGCGGCGGCGAGTACATGCCCGACGAGGGAACGGCCACAGATCTCGTGCAGGACCTTGGGTGTGGCCGACTTCATACGGGTGCCCTCACCCGCTGCGAGAACAACGACGGCTGCCGGGCGGTTGGCGCTCACGGGGATGCCCTTCGGCTTCATGGGGTGGGGTGGACATCCGCAGGATACCGGGGTGTTTGTGGGGGGACATGGGAGCGGGCCCTGACGGGTTCCGTCAGGGCCCGAACCGAGCATGGCTCCCCCGCCAGGACTCGAACCTGAAATTCACCGTCCAAAGCGGAGCGTGTTGCCGATTACACCACGGGGGACCACGCGTCAGACCTTACCGGAGTCGCGCGCTCGCGCCAGCAGCTATTCCGTTCCACCAGCCTTCGATGCGGCGGTACAAGTCGGCTCCGCCGCGCACGTCGACACGGAGGCAACCGAGATAGGACTCCTCGGTGTTCTTCCGGTTCGTGCTTGGGTTGTGCTTCTTGAGCGTCGTTTTCAGGAGTTCGGCTCGGTCCACGCCTACGTGATTCGCCCAGAACTCCTCGGCGGCCACCACGTCTGCGGATTCATGGATGTGCACTGCGAACCTGAAGCGATCCGGTTCGACTCCCAGCAGGTCGAGCCAGGCCAGGTACACGCTGATCATGCGGGGATCGCTGTTCACGAAGGTGACGCGCTCCTGCCGGCGGTAGGGCTTGCTCTTCGAGCCCTCAGCCCAGTAGAGCCCCACGCCCACAAGGAACAGTTCCCGGTCGGTCAGTGGCCCGACCTCCTGCTCGGCGGTTTCCTTCGTGCGCTGCCGCTCCTCGTCTCGAAGCCGTAGCTTCGCCTCCCAGCCCCGCCTGGCGATCGCGGCTGCCTCCTCGTAGCTGCGCTTGCGCTCCGGCCTCGGCAGATCCCGTACCCAAAGCGAGATCGAACTCTTCGAGCACCCCAGCTCCACCTGGATCTGGTCGTACGTCCAGCCCTGGAGCCGTAGCTCCCTCGCCTTGTCCCGCAGGTCGTCCTTCGCGTTCGGGCGCCTCGTCCATTCCGGTGGTGGCTCGCCCTCCAGGAGGCGGTTGAGGATGTCGTTGTTGTCGACGTGCAGCCGGTCGCGGATCTGCCGACGGCTCAGGCCCGCGCGCCGCAACGCCACCGCCCTCTCCCTGAGCCCCTCGAAGTCCGCGTATTTGCTTTCTGCATGTGCCATGGGCATACCGTCCGGGCGGAATGTGAGCGTCCGGGGTCGAACGGTGTGCGGTTCAGCAGTTCGAGGGATTCCAGCCGATTTCGCTTCTGTTTGATTACGGAGTGTGGTGTGACGCGGTAGGCGAAACTCACCGGAAAACGCCCGCCTCGCGCCCGTAGGCTGGACCCATGACCACGACGGGGGAAGTCCACACGGGGGCCGGGACCGGGCCCTGGTGGTGGACGCGGTGGCGTAGTGCCCTGCTCGATATCTCGCTGGCGGCGTTGTCCGCGGTGGAGTGTGCGGTCGAGGGGATCCAGTTCTCGCGGGATGCCGGGCTGCCGGTTCCGGTCGGGATGGTGTTCGGGCTGTTCGCGGGGCTCACGCTGCTGCTCAGACGTAAGTGGCCGATTGCCGTGGTGCTGGTGAGTATCGCCATCACGCCGGCCCAGATGGGTTTCCTGATGGGCATCGTCGGGCTGTACACCCTGGCCGCTTCGGAGCTGCCTCGGCGGATCATCGGCGCGCTCGCGGGCATGTCGTTCGCCGGGATGTTCATCGTGACGTATGTGCGGGCTCATCAGGGGATGGTCCGGGGGGATCTGGCGATCGCCGGGGGGTTCATTCCGTTTCTGTCCGTCACGACAGCTCTGGGTATGACGGCTCCTCCCGTGCTGCTGGGGCTGTATGTCGGCGCCCGGCGGCGGCTGATGGAGAGCTTGCGGGAGCGGGCCGACTCGTTGGAGCGGGAGCTGATGCTGCTCGCGGAGCGGGCGGAGGAGCGGGCGGAGTGGGCGCGGAACGAGGAGCGGACGCGGATTGCGCGGGAGATGCATGACGTCGTCGCGCATCGGGTGAGTCTGATGGTGGTGCATGCGGCTGCCCTTCAGGCAGTCGCCAGGAAGGATCCCGAGAAGGCGGTCAAGAATGCTGCTCTGGTCGGTGACATGGGGCGGCAGGCGCTGACGGAGTTGCGGGAGATGCTCGGTGTGCTGCGGACGGGGGAGGGGTTCGTGGGCCGGCCCGCTCGGGTTGCTGTGCCGCTTGCGGCTGTGGGTGCGGCGGCTGCGGCGGCGGCGTCGCGTGCTGCGGACGATTCTTCCGAGGGTCCGTGTCTGGCGGAGCTGGAGGAGTTGGTCGGGCAGTCCGCGGCGGCCGGGATGGTGGTGAATCTGTCGGTGGAGGGCGAGGTGCGGTCGTATGCGCGGGAGGTGGAGCAGACCGCGTATCGCGTGGTGCAGGAGGCGCTGACGAACGTCCACAAGCATGCGGCGGGTGCGAAGACGCATGTGCGGCTTGCGCATCGCAGTGCGGAGATCGCGATGCAGGTGGAGAACGAGCCGCCGCCGGAGCCGGGTTTCGCGGAGGCGGCGCGTTTGCCGAGTGGGGGCAATGGCCTGGTCGGGATGAAGGAGCGGGTCAGTGCGTTGGGTGGTGTGTTTGTGTCGGGGCCGACGGATGCGGGCGGGTTCCGGGTGTCGGCGGTGATTCCGGCGGAGGCTGCGTGAGGGTGCGGCCTGGTGTACCGGCGCCTGGGACGTGCGTCCGTCACGTCCGCGTGTGGCGCCCCTGTGCGCGTACGGCCTTCTTGGTCACCCTGCTGTGAGCCGTACCGGTTCGATTCCGGTGAGCAGTGTGGTGAGGCCGTGGTCGATGTCGGGGCCGAGGTACCAGTCGCCGGTGTGGTCGAGGGCGTAGAGGCGGCCTTCGGCGTCGATGGCGAGGAGGGTGCGGCTGTCGGTTTCCTCGCCGAGGGGGCAGACCTCGGTGTCGAGGGCGCGGCCGAGGTCGCCGAGGGTGCGGGCCATGTGGAGGCCGTGGAGGGGGTTGAGGTGGAGGGTGGCGGGGGCGAGTTGGCGGCCGGGTCCCTGTGCGGTGATGTGGAGGCCGCCGAATTCCGCCCAGGCCTCGACGGCTGCGGGGAACACGGCGTGCTGGTGGCCTGCCGGGGATGTGTGGTCGCGGAGGGTGTCGGCCCAGAGTTCCGCCTGCTTTATGTCCCAGCGGCCGGGTTGCCAGCCCGCGGTGCGTAGTGCGGCGTCCACGGGGACGGAGAAGCGTGTGGTTGAGGAGCGGTCGGCGTGCATCTGCTCTTCGTTCGTCGGGTGTCGTGGTCCGGCGTGTGTGCCGTCGTGCGGTGTGCGGGGGGTGGGGGTGGTCGGCTCGGGGCCGTGGGGTCAGTTTTGTGCTGTGGGGTCGATGATGCGTACGCCGAAGTGGTCGCTGAGTGCGGTGCAGGCGCGGCAGGGTGGGGCGTAGCTGCCGTGCAGGGGGTCGCCGTCCTCGCGGATGCGGCGGGCGGTGAGCTTGGCCTGTTTGAGGGCCCTGCGGGCTTCGCCGTTGGTCATGGGTTTGCGGGCGGCGCGTTTGCTGCGGGCTGCGTCGGTGGCGGCGATGTGCCGGGAGATGAGGATTGCTTCGGCGCAGCGTCCGGTGAAGCGGTCGCGTTGGCCGCTTGTGAGGGTGTCGAGGAAGTCCTGGACGAGTGGGTGCAGGACGGGTGGCTGGTCGCCGCGGGCGGCGGTGCCGGTGAGGGTGGCGCCGCGGACGGAGAGGGCGGCGGCGATGGTGGGGAGTATGCCGTCGCGGCGGTGTTGGAGGGTGGGAGCGGGGGCTGCGTCGGTGGTGCTCCAGCCGATGCGTGGGTCTCCCGACGTGCCTGTTTGTGTCGCGTTCATGATTGTCTTTCCCCTCCCTTGCATCCCCCCGGGAGGAGACAGACTGCCAAATGCCGTGGCGGGTGCGGAAGCTGGGGCGCTGCGACACGCCAGTAGCTCGGCGTACGGTCACGGCGGGGTGACGGCTGGTCACGGTGGTGGCCGATGGCCGACGTCGGGGAACCGGTGGGCCGGTGACCGGTGTCGTCGTACCGCATAGGCTGTGGACATCCGCGATCCACAGGGCCGTTGAGGCCAGACAGAGCGCCGCAGGGGGCAAACGCCATGACGACAGGTCGGCTCGGGCTGGGGGCTCCGCCCAGCCGCCAGGCTGGGGGACAAGCCGCGCCGCCGAACGCGGCTTATGCCGGGCAGGTCGTGCATTTTCCGGACCCGGTGAGGGCGGCTCGTCACCCGAGAGGGGTACGGGTCGACGAGCACGGCTACCCCGACTTTTCGCTGTATGCCCGTGCTGCCGCGGAGATCGCGGAGCCGCCGGAGGGTTTCGGCGTGGACGAGTTGCGGTTGACGGACTATGTGTCGGCGAACGCGGCGCAGGCGGCGGCGGGGCATGAGTTGTGGGACACGATTCCTGCGGTGGCGACGCCGCATGGTTGGACGTGGCATCACGTTCGGGGGACGCGCCGTCTGGAGTTGATTCCGGTCGAGGTGAAGGCGCTGCTGCGGCACCATGGTGGGGTTGCGACGGCGAATGTCGATCAGGGCAAGCGCGGTACGCGGCCGTTGCAGGAGACGCGTCCTGCGCATTTCGGGTTGCCGAAGTCGTCGGTGGCGGTGACGGAGCAGCAGGTGCAGGGGGTCGAGGAGGACCTGGGGTACCGGTTGCCGGGTGCGTACCGTTCGTTCCTGAAGGCGGCGGGTGGTTGTGCGCCGGTGGGGGCTGCGCTGGATGCGGAGTTGGGGCTGCTGGTCGATCAGCCGTTCTTCACGGTGCGCGATGAGGCGGCGGTCAACGACCTGGTGTATGTGAACAAGTGTCTGCGCGATCATCTGACGAAGGATTACCTGGGCGTCGGTTTTGTGCAGGGCGGTCTGCTGGCCTTGAAGGTGAAGGGTGACCGGATAGGTTCGGTCTGGTTCTGTGCGTACGACGACGCGCGTGATGTGGATGCGTCGTGGGCGCCGGCGGAGCGTGTGCAGCGGCTGTTGTTGCCGTGCGGTGATGGCTTCGACCAGTTCCTGTCCCGGCTTGCGGGCAATCCGCCGGAGTTGGAGACCGTGGCGAATCTGATGGTGGACGGCGGGTTCGCGCGTGCGGTGCCGGTGTCGTCTGCGTCTTCGGCGTCTTCGGTGGGGGAGTGAGCTGAGCGATGGTGACGTTCGCGCAGGCGCAGGAGCGCGCGGAAGAGTGGATCAACGGGGATGTGCCGTCGTACCAGCATCGTGAGGTGCGGGTGCGGGAGTTCGAGCTCGGGTTTGTGGTGTGGGCGGAGGACCGGGCCGAGGGGCCGCGGTCGGACGGGGGTGCGCAGCGCCTCGTCATCGCTCGTGACAGCGGTGAGGCGACGCTGTGGCCGGGGCTGCCGGTGGGTGAGGTGATCCGCCGGTACGAGGAGGAGTACGGGGCGAAGGATGCGGGGCTGCAGGCTGCGCCCGCGCCTGCGGCCCGGGTGGATCTGAACCAGACGTCGTTCCTGTTGAGTCCGCCGGAGTGGCTCCAGGAGGCGGCGGACAGGATGGGCATTCCGGATCGTCGGCAGGGTGGCGGGTCGTCGTCCGGGGCGCCGTCCGACGGTTCGGGTTCGCGTCCGGCGGCGGCTGTTGCGGCGGCGGATGTCCCGGCCGCGCCGGCTTCTCCCGCACCTCCCGCTTCTCCGGGTTCTCCGGGTTCTCCGGGTTCCTCGGGTGGTGCGGGTGCGGTGTCGGGTGCGCCGTGGCCTTCCGCCGGGGGCGGCGACGAGGTGCGGGACGCGGTGCCGGGTGTGCCGGCGGGTGCGACGCCGTGGGCGGGTACGGACACCAACGGGGACGGAGGCGAGGACCGTTCGGTACCGCTGCCGGCGACCGTGTTCGCGCCCCCGCTGAGCGAGGCCGACGACGCGTCCACGCCGGACGCGAAGACCGCACTGATAGCGGGCGGCAGCCAGCTGCCGCCCACGGCGGTGGCTCCGGCACTGAACGAGCAGGGCGCGGGCGTGCCGGGTACGCCTACGCCGGGTGTCCCGCAGGCTCCGGGTGTCCCCGGTACCCCGCCTCCTGGTGCGCCGTCGTACGGCTATCCGCAGGGTCCCGCCGGTGGTCCGGGTATGCCTGCGCCGGGTGTCCCGCAGGCTCCGGGTGGTCCCGGTACCCTGCCTCCTGGTGTGCCGTCGTACGGCTATCCGCAGGGTCCTGCCGGTGGTCCGGGTATGCCTGCGCCGGGTGTCCCGCAGGCTCCGGGTGGTCCCAACGCGCCGCAGCCTCCGGTCGGTTCGTCCGTGCCCGGGCGGCCGCTCGCGCCGAACGCCGGGGAGATCGCCGACGCGGCGACCAGCAAGGCGGCGCCTCCTCGGGGTGGCCGCGGTGCGGGTGCGCCGCATCCGCCGGGTGCTCCTGGAGCGCCGGGTGCCGTGCCTCCGCCGCCCGCGCCCGGTGTGCCGGGTGCCCCGGTGGGCGGTTATGTGCCCACGCAGTTCGTCTCGCAGGTCGGCCCGGACGGGCCCGAGGGCGCGGCGGGACCGGGCACCCCTCCGCCCGGGGTGCCCCAGGCTCCGGGTGCGCCGAATCCGCCGGGTGGTACGCCTCCGCGCGGCGCGCACTACGAGGCCACGATGCTCGCGGGCCCGGCCGTCGGCGGTCCTGGTGCTCCGGGCGCCCCCAATCCTCCGGGTCCGCCCAACCCTCCGGGTCCGCCCGGCGCTCCCGGTCAGCCGGGTGCTCCCGGCGCTCCGCAGCCTCCGGGTGGTACGCCTCCGGGCGGTGTGCACTACGAGGCCACGATGCTCGCGGGCCCGGCTGTCGCCGGTCCCGGCGCGCCGCAGCCGCCGGGTGTCCCGGGCGCTCCTGGTGTCCCGGGCGCCCCGGGTGTTCCCGGGGCTCCGGGTGCCCCGGCTGTTCCGGGCTCGCCCGGTGTTCCCGGTGTTCCCGGGGCTCCGGGTGCCCCCGCCGCTCCCGGCGGCCCCGGTGCCGTACACCATGCCGAGACCATGCTGGCGGGCCCGCCGGTCGGTGGTCCGGGCGCGCCTCCGCCCCCGCCGCCGGGTGCCCCGGGCATGCCGCCCGGCGCTCCGCAGCCGGTGCAGGGGCAGCCCATGCCCGGACAGCAGCCGTCGTACGGTTATCCGCCCCAGGGCCAGCCGACGGTCGGCCCCGGCTACCAGGCCGTGCTGCGCTACCGCGCGCAGGACGGTTCCGAGCAGCAGCTGATCCGGCGTTCGGCGCCGGGCATGCCGCACCCGGAGTGGCAGATCTTCCACGAGCTGCGCGGCATGAACGTCCCGCCGGACCAGGTCCTCGAGCTGCACACGGAGCTGGAGTCGTGTGAGCTGCCGGGTGCCTACTGTGCGCGGATGATCCGGGAGAACTGGCCGCAGGCGCGGATCACCAGCATCGCCCCGTACGGCACCGACCATGCCTCGCGTCAGCAGGGCATGCAGCAACTGCTCGCGCACCAGGGTGAGTTGCACCAGGTGGCGGACGGTCCGGCGCGTCCGGGTCCGGTGCGTGCGCCGCTGCCTGCGGTGCAGCCGGCGCCGCCGGTCCCGCCGGAGGCGATTGCGCAGGAGCTGGCCGGTGCCTTCGGGCCGGGGGTCTTCCGGTTCGACCAGGCCGCGGTGTCCCGGCAGGGCGTGCCGCCGATCGTGGCGCACACCCTGGTGGTGGCGGGGCTGCCCCTGGAGATGGGTCCGTTCTTCTGGGCGCAGGCCCAGCCGGGTCGTGCGGTGCCGACGCTGGCGGAGTTGGCGCAGGAGCGCGGGCTGCAGCCGGCCGCGGACGCGGGCTCGTATCTGGTGATGGGCAGCGACTTCGGCAGGGCGATCTGTGTGCAGTACGGCACGGCGAACATCGTCGCTGTGCCGGTGGAGGCGGCGCCGGGCGGTGCTTCCGTGCCGCCGCAGTTCGTGAACACGGGCCTGCCCGAGTTCGTGCGCTGTCTGGCGCTGCTGGGCCGGATGTGGCGGCTGCGGTTCGGTCTCAACCAGGAGCAGGCGGGCCGTTGGACCGTCGACTTCCAGGCGCAGCTCGCCTCTTTGGACCCGGCGGCGCTGGGTTCGCCGGAGAGCTGGTGGTCGGTGTTGCTGGAGCAGATGTGGGACGGGTTGCTGTGATCCATTTCTGACGTTCCGTCAAGGGCAGGGCCCGGTCGTACGCCTTCGTACGACCGGGCCCTGCCCCTTTTCGGGTGGTGTCCCGCCTTATCCGTTGCTTATGTGCGGAGTGTCGCGTTATAAACACTTCCGTCTGATCCATCAAGATGTGCGCGAAATCATCGGTTCATGGCGATCGGTTCATGGCCATCGGTTCATGTGGGTCAGGTGGAGAGGGGTTCCACGTTGAGCAGCGCTTCGGAGTCGCCGCACGGCTTTGCGTCCGTGCGCCGCGGCTACCGTCCCGACCAGGTCGACGCGTACACCACGGCCCTCTCGCGGGACCGTGACGCCGCCTGGGAGCGGGCCGCCCGGCTGACCGTGCTGGCCAAGGAGATGGAGGCCGACCTGGTGCGGCTGCGGGAGACGGTGGCGCAGCTGGGCCCGCAGACGTACGAGATCCTCGGCGACCGGGCCTCGCGGCTGTTCGACCTGGCGCAGGAGGAGGCCGCCGGCGTCCGGGAGGAGGCGCGGCGAGAGGCGGAGTGTCTTGTTGCCGGAGCGGAGGAGGCGGGCCGGCGCCTGCGGGAAGACGCGCAGGCGTACGCCGACGAGGTGCGCGGCGAGGCCGAGGAGCGGATCCGCACCCGGCTGCTGGCGGCCCGGGCGGAGGCCGACGACGTACGGATCGTGGCGCGGCGCGAGGTGAAGGAGGGGCGCGGGGAGGCGCTGGCCGCGCTGCGTGAGGTGCGGCAGCGCACCGAGGCGCTCCTTGCCGAGCAGGAGCGGGAGCACGCCGAGCGCTGGGAGGGTGAGGAGCGTGCGGCGGCGGAACGGGTCGCGGAGCTGGAGGCGTCGGAGGCGGAGCGGGTGGCGTGCGCGGAGGCCGCCCTGTCGGAGGCGAAGCGGGCGCTGGCCGAGGCCGAGGAGTCGGCCCGGCAGGTCCAGCGGGACGCTCAGGCGCGCGCCGCCGAGCTGGTCGCCGAGGCGCGGCTGCGGGAGGACCGCATCGCCCGGGAGACGGAACGGGTGCTGCGGGAGCACGGTGAGGTCTGGGACTGTGTGCAGGCCCAGATGGATCATGTCCGCAACAGTCTTGCGATGCTGACGGGCCGGGCTGCCGCGGAGTAGGTCCACCACGCGGGAGCCCGGCTCTCGCTCAGCTGCTCCTGCGTACCGCCCCCGCCAGGATCCAGCCCTCCACCGCCTCGTACTGGCGGCGCTGTTCCGCTGCCTGGCGGCGGCCGGAGGCGATGGTGCCCAGCCAGCCGTAGGCGAAGCCGAGCGGGATCGAGACCAGGCCGGTGGTGGTGAACGGGAACCAGTTGAAGTCGGCTTCCGGGAAGGCCGCGGCGGGGGATCCGGAGACCAGGTTGGTGCCGGTCATCAGGACGAATGTCGTCACCGTGCCGCCGATGAGCGTGCACAGCAGGCCGGTCCGGGTGTAGCGGCGCCAGAAGAGGCCGTACACCAGGGCCGGTGCGATCGCGGATGCGCCGATGCAGAAGGAGAGTGTCACCAGCGGCTGCAGGCTGCGGTGCTGGACGAGGGTGGCCAGCAGGATCGCCAGGGCGCCCACGGCCAGTGCCGACAGGCGTGCCACGGTCATCTCGCGGCGCGCTGTCAGGTCCCGTACATGGGCCGCGAACACGTCGTGGGCGAGGGAGTTGGCGCAGGCGAGGATCATTCCGGCCACGGAGGCGAGCAGGGTGAGGAAGATCGCCGTCGTCACCGCGGTGAACAGCAGGGTGCCGCCGACCGACACGTCCCGCCCGAACGCCGCCCGGGAGCCCAGCAGATAGGCCGTGCGGCCCTGCGGGTCGGCCGCCGCGATGGTGGCGCGCCCGACCAGGGCCGTCGCACCGAACCCGACGACCGTGATGATGGGCACGAACAGGGCCACCGACGGCACCGCCCAGGACATCGAGCGGCGCACCTGCCGGGCGCTGTTCGCGGTGTACATCCGCATGGTGATGTGCGGCAGACAGGCGCCGCCGAGCACCACCGTCAGCTCCGAGGTGATCATGTCGATGCGGGGAGCCGGGCCGCCGGAGAACTCCAGGCCCGAGTGCAGGAAGGCGGGGCCGACCCCGCTGTTGTTCGCGGCGGCAGTGAAGAGCGCGCCCGGGTCCCAGTCGAAGCGGTGCAGGATCAGCGCGGCGACGGCAGCTCCGGAGCCGAGCAGCATCACGATCTTCAGGATCTGGATGAGGGCGGTGCCCTTCATGCCGCCGATCGCCGCGTAACTGATCATCAGGGTGCCGATGCCGACGATGCAGCCCGTCTTCAGGGAGTTGCTGGAGAAGCCGAGGATGAAGGCCAGCAGATCGCCGGTCCCGGCGAGTTGGATCAGCATCATCGGCAGCAGCGCGGCGATGGTCACGATGCACGCGGTCATGCGCACCGCGCGCCCGGGCATCCGCCGTGCGAGGACGTCGCCCATGGTGAACCGGCCGGCGTTGCGCAGGGGTTCGGCCAGCAGGAACATCAGCAGCATGAGCGACAGGGCCGTGCTCAGCGCGAGGACGACTCCGTCGTACCCGGTGAGCGCGATGATCCCGCCGGTGCTGAGCACGGTGGCGGCGGAGATGTAGTCCCCGGCGATGGCGAGGCCGTTGCGCATGGGGGACAGGGAGTTGTAGCCGGTGTAGAACTCGTCGAGGTCGTCGCGGTCGGGCCCGGTCATCACGCACAGCAGGAGCGTGATGGTGGCGATGGTGGTGAACGCCACCAGTGACATGGCCTGCGCCGAACTGCTGAATCCGGTGAGCCCGCCGACTGCGCTCGCCGTGGTCATCGTGCGGCCTCCCGCTTGGCGTCCAGCGTGGCCTGCCTGCGGATGCGGTCGGCGATCGGGTCGACGGTGTGGCGGGCCGTGTACTCGTACACGCCGATCGCGAGGCAGGCGACGGGGACCTGGAGCAGGCCCAGCAGCAGGCCCATGGTGAGGCCGCCGGAGACCGCGGTGGTCATGAAGGACGGCGCGAACCCGGACAGGAGCAGGAAGAGCGTGAAGTAGCCCAGCGCGGTGAGGGTGGCCACACGCCGCTGCCAACGGTAGGCGTTGCGCAGGACACGAAGGTCGCTGTGGTGCCCGAGCGGCGCTTGGCGTGGCAGCCGCCGCCGGGCCGGCTCGGCGGGCGGCGGCTGCCATGGGTAGGTCGGACAGGACGGTGGCGCATGGTGGTGCGGTGCTGAGTACTCGGGGGACGAGTGGGGCGAGATGAACGCGTCGGACATCCCGTTTCTCCTTGCGTGGCTCGGGTCCGTAGCGGCGGACCGCAGGGAGCGGGGGGCGGCGACGCACGTTACTCGCGCGTACCGAACCGCGTGGAGTTTTGGCCAAACTGAGCGGTCGGTACGCGCTTACCTTCACCAAGCTGTGTCGTTACCCGCGGTCACCCCGGTGCCGGACGTCCCCCGAGGCCGGGTGGTGCGTCAGGTGACCGTCCATTTCTGGTTGTCGCCGCCGTTGCAGGACCACAGGACGAGGTTCGTGCCGTTGGCCGTGGCCGCGCCGTACGCGTCCAGGCACAGGCCCGCGTTGACATTGGTGATCGTGCCGTCGGAGTTGACGTTCCACTTCTGGTTGGCCTGGCCGTTGCAGTCCCAGATGACGACCTTCGTGCCGTTGGTCGTACCGAGGTTGTAGGCGTCCAGGCACTTGTTGCCGTACACCACCAGTTCCTTGCGGGAGGTGTACGTCCAGGACTGGTTCTGGCCGCCGTTGCAGTCCCAGAGTTCCGCCTGGGTGCCGTTGGTGATCGTGTTGTTGTACATGTCGGCGCAGCGGCCGGACTGCTTGCCGACGAGCAGCGAGCCGGTCGTGCCCAGGACCGGGCTGACGGCGATGGTGCCCAGGGCGGGCAGCGAACTACCGGAGAGGGTGAGCGAGTTGGCCGCCCCCTTGGAGAGGTCGGCCTGGACGGAGACCGTGCCCTGGGTGGAGCCGGTGGGCGGGAAGGAGACGGTTGTGGAGGTCTGCCCGTTGACCTGGAGAGTCGCCGTACGGGCGGTGGAGGCGGTGTTGGTGTAGGCGATGTCGACGACGTTCAGGCCGGTGCTCGCGGCGCTCACACCGGTGTAGTGCCCGGTGGAACTCGCCGTGTACGTGCTGCTCGCCGCCTCCGTGCCGCCGCTGACCTTGAGCATCACCGTGCCGCCCGCCGGGACGCTCGTGGTGTAGCCCGTGGCGTACGTGCCCAGGTCCTTGTGTGCCCAAAGGTCGCGGACCGTGGCCGAGGCACCGGTCAGGCCGAGGTCGGACCAGCGGACGGTGATGTTCTGCGCGGAGGAGGTGCGGTTGAGCAGGACGACCGCGCGGTTGCCGGTTCCGGACAGCACCTTGCCGTACACCTGCAGCCCGGAGGTGTCCTCGGCGACCTTGGCGCCCTGCAGTCCGCGCGCGTCCTGGTCGACCGCGATGACCTCCGGGTTGGTGAGGATCCCTGCGGTCTCGGACGTCATTGTCGTCAGGTCGTTGCCGGCCAGCAGCGGGGCGCCGGAGATCGCCCACAGCGCCATGTGGGTGCGGTTCTGCGCGGCGGTGAAGCCGCTCATGCCGACCATCAGCATGTCCGGGTCGTTGTAGTAGCCGGTGTGCTGGGCCGCGGGGTGCAGGGTCTGGTCGAAGTTGGACAGCAGGTTCGTCATCGACGGAGAGTTGCCGTAGTAGATGATGTCCGTGCTGGTCCGCCACATCGGGGCCTGGCCCGGCGCCCAGTTCCAGGGGTTCTGCTTGCCCCAGTTGCAGATCGAGAGGGTGAGCGGGCGGCCGGTGGTCGCGGACGCCTTGGCGACCGCGTCACTGATGGACTTGTACGTGCTCGCCGCGTCCAGGCCCTCGGCGTCACCGCCGCACCAGTCGACCTTCACGAAGTCGAAGCCCCACTTCGAGAACTGGAGCATGTCCTGGTCGTAGTGGCCCTCGCTGCCGGTGTTGGCGGCGGCGGGGCGGCCGGTCGGGAAGTAGTAGCCGCAGCCGTTCTTGCCGGCGTCGGTGTAGATGCCTGCCTTGAGCCCCTTGCTGTGGATGTAGTCGGCGATGGCGCTCATGCCGCCGGGCCACTCGCTGGTGTCGACGGTGATGTTGCCGTTGCTGTCACGGGTGCCCTGCCACCAGCCCTCGTCGATGTTGACGTACTGGTATCCGGCGGCCGGGAGGCCTGTCGCGACGAACGCGTCGGCCTCCTTCTTGATGACGCCGTAGTCGATCTTCGAGGCGAAGCTGTTCCAGGAGGCCCAGCCCATGGGGGCGGTGGGCACGGATATCTGCCGGGCGGTCGTCGCGGCCTGCGCCGGGCCGGGCTGGGCGAAGAGGAGGGCTGCCGTCGCGGTCAGGGCGAGTGCGAGGAGGCGTACGGCGGCGGCTCTGCAGCGGCTCGGGAAGCTCTGCGGGCGCGGTGGGGGCGGGGGAAGCATGCGGCTCCTTGTTTGTGCGACATGTCGAACAAGGGTCGGCGAACCGAACGTGATGCGGCGCCGAACGTAGAGCCGGGGGAGGGCGAAGTCAACGGGTGGGACATGAGAGGGAGTTGATGGTGCGTGCATCCAGGTCGAGCCGGAAGCGGGTGCAGGTCGCGAAGTCCACGACCGGCTCGAAGCCGCGGCGCCGGAGCAGGGCGACGCCCCGGTCGCTGCCGTGTGTGACTCCGGCGAAGACTTCGGTGGCGCGCAGGGTGCGGGCGGCGCAGGTGTACAGGGCGGCGCAGGCGGCGGCGAGCCCGGCGCCGGTGGGGGCGCCGTCGAGCCGGTAGCCGGTAGCCGGGTGCCGTAGCGGGGCGGGGCGACGGCCACCAGGTCGATGCGGCCGACGAGTTCGCCGTGCAGCCGGATGCCGGGGCGCAGGCCCGGGATGGGGTCCTCGCCCAGCTGAGCCCGCACCCGGTCCGGCGTGGCCCGGCGCTCCTCCTGGTGGTCACCCAGCCTGCTCAGTGCTCGCGGTTGCGGTCGGGCACGCGGTAGTACGCGTCGGCGTCCTCGATCGTCAGCGTGCTCAGGACCAGGCCGGGGATCCGGGCCGGGAGCTCCAGGGCCGGTTCAGGGGGACTTCCGGGACGGGGCGAGGAGCCGGCGCCGGTAGCGGACGCCGGGGCGGCCGACAAGGACGGTGTCCTCCACGGCGGTGAAGCCGTTGCGTTCCAGGACGGTGCGGGACGCCGCGTTGTCGTACGCGGTGACCGCGGTGAGGACGGTGAGCCCGTACGACGCGGCAGCCACCCGGCACACCTCCGCCACCGCGGCCGTCGCGACGCCCCGGCCCGCTGCATGTTCGCCGACGCGGTAGCCGAGTTCGGCGCAGCCGTCCTCGACGTCGACGAGGTTGACCCGGCCGAGCAGGACTCCGCGCTCGTCCGTGACGACGTGGAAGTGGCAGACACCGGCGTCCTGTTCGGCAAGGAGGGCGCGGTGGCGGGAGGCGAACTCGGCGAAGTACGCGTCCCCGCGATCCGACACCGAGCGGGCGAAGTACGCACGGTTCTCCCGCTCGAAGGCCAGCAGGGCGTCGGCGTGTTCGGCCCGCAGCCGCTCCAACTTCACCATGGGCCAAAGGATATGCGGGGCTCAGTCCTTGAGGACCGGGAAGCGGCGCGGGGCGAGGAACAGCAGCACCAGGAACGCCAGCGCCGCCGCGCACGACGCGCCCAGGTACACCGCGTGGACCGCGTCCGCGATCGCCCGCCGTGTCGCCTCCGGGGCGGTGCCCGTGTCCAGGCTCCGCGTGACCGAGTCCAGGTCGCCCGCACCGCCCAGGCGTGCGGCCAGGACGCCATTGGCCACCGCGCCGAAGACGGACGCGCCGACGGTCTGGCCGGTCTGACGGCAGAAGAGAACGGACGCGGTCGTCGTACCGCGTTCCGCCCAGCCCACCGTCGACTGCACGCCGACGATGAGGGGAAGCTGGAAGAGTCCCAGTGCGCCGCCGAGCAGAAGCATCAGGAGGGCGGGTTGCCACGCCTGACCCGGGTACGGCAGGAACGGGAACGCCAGCAGCAACAGCGCCGCCGCGCCGATGCCCAGCATCGCCGTGTCGCGGAAACCGATCCGCCGGTACACGTGCTGGCTGAGCGCCGCGGACACCGGCCAGCTCAACGTCCATACGGAGAGCACGAACCCGGCCGCGACCGGCGCGAGACCGAGGACCGCCTGGGCGTACGTCGGCAGGAAGACCGACGGGGCCACCATCAGCAGCCCCAGCGCGCCAAGCGCCAGATTGACCGCGGCGATCGTACGGCGCCGCCACACCCACCCGGGGATGATCGGCTCCGCCGCCCGCCGCTCGATGGCCACCACCACCGCGACCAGCGCGAGTCCCGTACCGAACAACGCCAGGGAGGGCGGCGACAGCCAGGGCCAGGCCACCCCGCCCTGCACCAGTGCCGTCAGCAGCACGCCCCCGCACGCGAACACCGAGAGCGCGCCCGCCCAGTCGATACGGGGACGGGAGCGCCTTTCCCGGTGCGGCTCGTGCAGATGGCGGGCGATCAGCCACAGCGCGACCGCGCCGATCGGCAGGTTGACCAGGAAGATCCACCGCCAGTCGGCGTACGCGGCAAGCACCCCGCCGACCGCCGGGCCCGCTACCGCGGACACCGCCCACACCGTGGACAGTTTGGACTGGATCTTCGGGCGCTCTTCGAGGGGGTACAGGTCGGCGGCGAGTGTCTGCACCGTGCCCTGCAGCGCGCCGCCGCCCAGGCCCTGCACGATGCGGAACGCGATCAGCGCCCCCATGTTCCAGGCGAGCGCGCACAGCAGGGAACCGGCCAGGAAGACGGACGCGCCCGCGATCAGCACGGGCTTGCGGCCGAAGGTGTCGGAGAGCTTTCCGTACACGGGAAGGGTGACCGTGACGGCCAGCAGATAGCCGGAGAAGAGCCAGGAGAAGACGGAGAAGCCGCCGAGATCGCCGACGATCTGGGGAACGGCCGTCGACACGATCGTCGAATCGAGTGCCGCCAGCGCCATCGAGAGCATCAGCGCGGCGACGACGGCGCCGCGCCGGTGGGTTCCGGTCCGCTGTGCGGCTTCGCGTATCGCAGGTCTGGTACCGCCCACCGGATGCCCCTCCCCGTGCACTTGTCCTCCGCACGCAAGTTTCCCACTGGGCCCGCCCGTCGCCCAGCCACCACCCCTCAACGACGCGCTTCGCGCGGCACCTGCTGATTGCGACGGGAGGGTGGAACCTGACTGGGCCGGACGGTGGAGCCGACCCTGAGAAAAACTCCACCCTTCGGTGGACTGCCCCTAGGGGTACCTCCGCACTGGGGCTCGGGGAGGGCTCGTACCGGCGGAGGACGAGAAGTGGCCAGGGCGTCCTTAATCTGGCTTTACGCCGTTGGGGAGCGGCCGGCACGCACGGGGGGCGTGCCGGCCGCACCGGAGGGGGTGGGGTTATCCCCAGCGGAAGAGGGGGCCGGGCACCAGCGCGCCGGGACGGCCATCGACGCGAGACTCGTCGAGGCACCAGGACGAGGGGCCGACTCACCACCTCAGCAAGCATCAGCATGCTGCGCCACTGACCGACGCAGACCGACACCCACCGACGCAGACAGCTGCAGACACACACAGTCAAACAGAGTCCGACATAGGAGAATTGACATGACATCGGCCGTGACCATTCCCAGGCACGGGGGTACTGGAGGGCGTACGGCCGTTGCCGCGCGAGCGCGGCAGGTCGTCAAGGCGTACGGGTCCGGTGAGACCCGTGTCGTCGCCCTCGACCAGGTCGACGTGGACATCGCCCGCGGTCAGTTCACCGCGATCATGGGCCCCTCGGGGTCCGGCAAGTCCACGCTGATGCACTGCCTCGCCGGTCTCGACACCGTGACGAGCGGTCAGATCTTCCTCGACGAGACCGAGATCACCCGCCTGAAGGACAAGAAGCTCACGCAGCTGCGCCGGGACCGGATCGGGTTCATCTTCCAGGCGTTCAACCTGCTGCCGACGCTGAACGCGATCGAGAACATCACGCTGCCCATGGACATCGCCGGCCGCAAGCCGGACAAGGCGTGGCTGGACCGGGTCGTGGAGACCGTGGGCCTCGCCGATCGGCTCAAGCACCGGCCCACCCAGCTCTCCGGCGGCCAGCAGCAGCGCGTCGCCGTGGCCCGCGCCCTGGCCGCCCGCCCCGAGATCATCTTCGGTGACGAGCCGACCGGAAACCTCGACTCGCGCGCGGGCGCCGAGGTGCTGGGCTTCCTGCGCCGCTCGGTGGACGAGCTGGGCCAGACCATCGTGATGGTCACGCACGACCCGGTCGCCGCCTCGTACGCGGACCGGGTGCTGTACCTCGCCGACGGCCGCATCGTCGACGAGATGCACCAGCCGACGGCCGATCAGGTACTGGACCGCATGAAGGACTTCGACGCCCGGGGGCGTACGTCATGACCGTCCTGAAGACCTCGATGCGCAACTTCTTCGCGCACAAGGGCCGCATGGCGCTGTCCGCGATCGCGGTGCTGCTGTCGGTGGCGTTCGTCTGCGGCACGCTGGTGTTCACCGACACCATGAACACGACCTTCGACAAACTGTTCGCGGCCACCTCCTCGGACGTGACGGTGAGCGCGCAGAGCGCCTCGGACAGCGGTGAGACCCAGTCCGGCAACGGCAGGCCGCCCGTCATGCCCGCCTCCGTGCTCGCCAAGGTGCGGGGGGCCCAGGGTGTGAAGTCGGCCGAGGGGACGGTGTTCTCCACCTCGGTGACCGTCGTCGACGCCGACAAGAACAACCTGTCGCCCAAGAGCGGTGCGCCCACCATCGTCGGCAGCTGGAACGGCAACGACGCCCGCACCATGAAGATCACCTCCGGTGCGGCGCCGCACGGCTCCGGTCAGGTCATGGTCGACTCGGACACCGCCGACAAGCACCACCTCAAGCTCGGCGACGGCATCGGCGTGATCAGCGCACTCGGCACGCACACCGCGAAGATCTCCGGCATCGCCACCTTCACCGTCACCAACCCCGGTGCCGCGATCTTCTACCTGGACACGCAGACCGCGCAGCAGACGCTCGTCGGCAGGACCGGCGTCTACACGAACGTCAACGTCACCGCGGCCAAGGGCGTCAGCGACGACCAGCTGAAGAAGAACGTGGTGGCCGAGGTCGGCGGCGCCTACAAGGTGCAGACCGCCAAGGAGACCGCGGACGCCAACCAGAAGAGCGTCAAGAGCTTCATGAACGTCATGAGGTACGCGATGCTCGGCTTCGCCGGGATCGCCTTCCTCGTCGGCATCTTCCTGATCATCAACACCTTCTCCATGCTGGTCGCCCAGCGGACCCGGGAGATCGGCCTGATGCGGGCGATCGGCTCCTCCCGCAAGCAGGTCAACCGGTCCGTGCTGGCCGAGGCGCTGCTGCTCGGCATCGTCGGGTCCGTGCTCGGCGTCGGCGCGGGCGTCGGTATCGCGGTCGGCCTGATGAAGCTCATGGGCCAGATGGGCATGCACCTGTCGACGAACGACCTGACGGTCGCGTGGACGACTCCGGTGGTCGGCCTCCTGCTCGGTGTCGTGGTCACCGTCCTGGCCGCCTATCTGCCCGCCCGGCGCGCCGGCAAGGTCTCCCCGATGGCGGCGCTGCGCGACGCGGGCGCTCCTGCCGACGCGAAGGCGGGCCGGGTGCGGGCCGTGGCCGGTGTGCTCCTCACCGGCGCCGGCGGCTACAGCCTGTATGTGGCCGCCGCCTCCGAGAAGGCGAAGGAGGGCTCTCTCTGGCTCGGCCTGGGCGTGGTCCTCTCCCTGATCGGCTTCGTGGTCATCGGCCCGCTGCTCGCGGGCGGGGTGGTCCGGGTGCTCGGTGCGGTCCTGCTGCGGGTCTTCGGTCCCGTCGGCCGTATGGCCGAGCGCAACGCGCTGCGCAACCCGCGCCGTACGGGTGCCACGGGCGCCGCGCTGATGATCGGACTGGCCCTGGTGGCATGCCTGTCGGTGGTCGGCTCCTCCATGGTCGCCTCGGCGACCGACCAGCTCGACAAGACCGTCGGCACGGACTTCATCATCCAGAGCGACGGCGGTCAGCTGATCACGCCGGAGGCGGTCAGGGCCGTGAAGTCGACGCAGGGCCTTGAGCGGGTCACCGAGTACAAGACGGTCGACGCCACGCTGACCGGGCCCGACGGCCGGTCCGCGGACGAGACGATCAAGGCCGCCGACCCGACGTACGCGCAGGACCTGCGCACCAAGACGGTGGCGGGCAACCTGACGGACGCCTACAAGCCCGACTCGATGTCCGTCTACGAGGGCTTCGCGAAGAAGCACGGCGTCAAGCTCGGCTCGACGGTGGCGGTCGCCTTCAAGGACGGTACGAAGGCACGGCTCACGGTCCGCGCGATCACCAGCGACGACGTCGTCGTCGACAAGATGTCGATATACGTGTCGACGGCGACGACGGCCAAGTACGTGCCCGCCGACAAGATGCCGCTCGACCGACTCGTCTTCGCCACGGCCAAGGACGGGCAGCAGGCGGCCGCGTACAAGGCACTGAAGTCCGCGCTGCACGACTACCCGCAGTACACCGTCCGTGACCAGACCGATTACAAGAAGGCGCTGAAGGACCAGATCGGCCAGCTGCTGAACATGATCTACGGCCTGCTGGCGCTGGCGATCATCGTCGCGATCCTCGGTGTGGTGAACACCCTGGCCCTGTCGGTGGTGGAGCGCACCCGGGAGATCGGCCTGATGCGGGCGATCGGACTGTCGCGGCGGCAGCTGCGGCGCATGATCCGCCTGGAGTCCGTGGTGATCGCCCTCTTCGGCGCCCTGCTCGGACTGGGTCTCGGAATGGGCTGGGGCGCGACGGCCCAGAAGCTGCTGGCTCTGCAGGGCCTGCACATCCTGCAGATCCCGTGGTCGACGATCATCTCGGTGTTCATCGGCTCGGCGTTCGTGGGCCTGTTCGCGGCGCTGGTGCCGGCGTTCAGGGCGGGCCGGATGAACGTACTGAACGCGATCGCCACCGAGTAGCCAACGGGCGGGGAGTACGGGGGAACGGGGGAAAGCCCGGCGTCGGAGAGCGGTGGCTCTCGGGCGCCGGGCTCCGGCGTGTGTGGCTCGACCGGGGCATTCTCGGCTCGTCCGGCGTTTGAGGACGAGGCCGTTCGGGCCGGTATCGGGGTTTGGGGGTGGGCCCTTGGGGATGGGTCTTCCGGTGCCGGGCTTGGGTACGGACTCAGCCTGGCCGGGGCATGCTCAGCCCGTCCGGCGTTTGAGGACGAGGCCGTTCGGGCCGATGAAGGGGGTCTGGGGGCGGAGCCCCCAGGGACGATCACCCCGACGCCGGGTGCCGGACCGGCCAGGGTTGTCCACAGGCCCGGCGCACGCCAGCGCAGCGTCGTACGCTGGACAACCCCGGCCCCCGAAACCCTCGCGGCCGGGTGTTCGTGTTGCCCACCCGGGACGGGATACCCCTTCATGAGCCTGCACGGTCTGCTCGACGCCGTCGTCAAGGACGCCGCACTCGCGGAAGCGGTGAAGGCCGCCACCGACGGCAACCGGATGCATGTCGACCTCGTCGGCCCTCCGGCGGCGCGCCCCTTCGCCGTGGCCGCGCTGGCCCGGGACGCGGGCAGGCCCGTCCTCGCCGTGACCGCGACGGGGCGCGAGGCCGAGGACCTCGCCGCCGCGCTGCGCTCACTGCTGCCGCCGGACGGCGTCGTGGAGTACCCGTCGTGGGAGACCCTCCCGCACGAGCGGCTCAGCCCCCGCAGCGACACCGTCGGCCGTCGTCTCGCCGTCCTGAGACGACTCGCCCACCCCAGCGCCGACGACCCCGAGACCGGCCCGGTCTCCGTCGTCGTCGCCCCCGTCCGCTCCGTGCTCCAGCCCCAGGTCAAGGGCCTGGGCGACCTGGAGCCGGTCGCCCTGAGGACCGGGCAGCAGGCCGACCTGAACAACGTGGTGGACGCCTTGGCCGCGGCCGCGTACTCCCGGGTGGAGCTGGTGGAGAAGCGCGGCGAGTTCGCCGTGCGCGGCGGCATCCTGGACGTCTTCCCGCCCACCGAGGAACACCCCCTGCGCATCGAGTTCTGGGGCGACGACGTCGAGGAGATCCGATACTTCAAGGTCGCAGACCAGCGCTCCCTGGAGGTCGCCGAGCACGGCCTGTGGGCACCGCCGTGCCGTGAGCTGCTGCTCACGGACGACGTACGGCGGCGGGCCGCGGCCCTCGCTGAGCAGCACCCCGAGCTGGGCGAGCTGCTCGGCAAGATCGCCGAGGGTATCGCGGTGGAGGGCATGGAGTCCCTCGCCCCCGTGCTCGTCGACGACATGGAGCTCCTCCTCGACGTCCTGCCCAAGGGCGCCATGGCCGTCGTGTGCGACCCGGAGCGGGTGCGCACGCGTGCCGCGGACCTGGTGGCGACCAGCCAGGAGTTCCTGCAGGCGTCCTGGGCGGCCACGGCGGGCGGGGGTGACGCGCCGATCGACGTAGGGGCGGCCTCCCTGTGGTCCATCGCGGACGTCCGGGACCGTGCGCGCGAGCTGGACATGATGTGGTGGTCCGTGTCGCCGTTCGCGGCGGGCGATGCCCCCGACGACCTCGACGCCCTGGACGGGGACACCCTCAAGCTCGGCATGCACGCCCCGGAGACCTACCGCGGCGACACGGCGAAGGCGCTCGCCGACACCAAGGGCTGGCTCGCCGACAGCTGGCGCGCGGTGTTCGTGACCGAGGGCCACGGCCCGGCGTCCCGCACGGTCGAGGTGCTGGGCGGCGAGGGCATCGCAGCCCGCCTCGACGCGGACCTGGGCACGCTGTCCCCCTCGGTCGTGCACGTGGCGTGCGGCTCGATCGAGTACGGCTTCGTGGACCAGGCGCTCAAGCTCGCGGTCCTCACGGAGACCGACCTCTCCGGCCAGAAGACGGCCACACGCGACGGCGCCCGCATGCCGGCCCGCCGCCGCAAGACCATCGACCCGCTGACCCTGGAGACCGGCGACTACATCGTCCACGAGCAGCACGGCGTGGGCCGCTACATCGAGATGGTGCAGCGCACCGTCCAGGGCGCGACCCGCGAGTACCTGGTGGTGGAGTACGCCCCGGCCAAGCGCGGCCAGCCCGGCGACCGCCTCTACATCCCCACCGACCAGCTGGAGCAGATCACCAAGTACGTCGGAGGCGAGGCCCCGACGCTGCACCGCCTGGGCGGCGCCGACTGGACCAAGACGAAGGCGCGCGCGAAGAAGGCGGTCAAGGAGATCGCCGCGGACCTGATCAAGCTGTACAGCGCGCGGATGGCGGCGCCCGGCCACGCCTTCGGTGCGGACACGCCGTGGCAGCGCGAGCTGGAGGACGCGTTCCCGTACGCCGAGACGCCCGACCAGCTCACCACGATCGCCGAGGTCAAGGACGACATGGAGAAGTCGGTCCCGATGGACCGCCTGATCTGTGGCGACGTGGGCTACGGCAAGACGGAGATCGCGGTCCGGGCCGCATTCAAGGCGGTCCAGGACGGCAAGCAGGTCGCCGTCCTCGTCCCCACCACCCTGCTGGTGCAGCAGCACTTCGGCACGTTCAGCGAGCGCTACTCGCAATTCCCGGTGAATGTGCGGGCGTTGTCCCGTTTCCAGACGGACGGGGAGGCGAAGGCGGTCCTGGAGGGCCTGCGGGACGGCGCGGTGGACGTCGTCATCGGCACGCACCGACTGTTCTCGTCGGAGACGAAGTTCAAGGACCTGGGCCTGGTCATCGTCGACGAGGAGCAGCGCTTCGGCGTCGAGCACAAGGAGCAGCTGAAGAAGCTCCGCGCGAACGTCGACGTGCTGACGATGTCAGCGACCCCGATCCCCAGGACCCTGGAGATGGCGGTGACGGGCATCCGCGAGATGTCCACGATCACCACCCCGCCGGAGGAGCGCCACCCGGTGCTCACCTTCGTCGGCCCGTACGAGGAGAAGCAGATCGGCGCGGCGATCCGCCGTGAGCTGCTGCGCGAGGGGCAGGTCTTCTACATCCACAACCGGGTGGAGTCGATCGACCGGGCCGCGGCGCGACTGCGTGAGATCGTCCCCGAGGCGCGTATCGCCACGGCCCACGGCCAGATGTCGGAGCAGACCCTGGAGCAGGTCGTCGTCGACTTCTGGGGGAAGAAGTACGACGTCCTGGTCTCGACGACGATCGTCGAGTCGGGCATCGACATCTCGAACGCGAACACGCTGATCGTGGAGCGCGGCGACAACTTCGGCCTCTCCCAGCTGCACCAGCTCCGCGGCCGCGTGGGCCGCGGTCGGGAGCGCGGCTACGCGTACTTCCTGTACCCGCCGGAGAAGCCGCTGACGGAGACGGCCCACGAACGCCTCGCGACCATCGCCCAGCACACGGAGATGGGCGCGGGCATGTATGTGGCGATGAAGGACCTGGAGATCCGCGGCGCGGGCAACCTGCTCGGCGGTGAACAGTCCGGCCATATCGCGGGCGTGGGCTTCGATCTGTATGTACGGATGGTCGGCGAGGCGGTCGCGGACTACCGCGCGTCCCTGGAGGGAGGCGTGGAGGAGGAGCCGCCGCTGGAGGTCAAGATCGAGCTCCCGGTGGACGCGCACGTCCCGCACGACTACGCGCCCGGCGAGCGGCTGCGCCTGCAGGCCTACCGTGCGATCGCCTCCGTCAACACGGAGGAGGACATCAAGGCCGTACGCGAGGAACTCGTCGACCGCTACGGCAAGCTCCCGGAACCGGTCGAGAACCTCCTGCTGGTGGCGGGCCTGCGTATGCTCGCCCGTGCCTGCGGCGTCGGCGAGATCGTCCTGCAGGGCAACAACATCCGCTTCGCCCCGGTGGAGCTGAGGGAGTCCCAGGAGCTGAGGGTCAAGCGGCTGTACCCGGGGACCGTCATCAAGCCGGCGGTGCACCAGGTCCTGGTACCGCGCCCCAAGACCGCGAAGGTCGGCGGAAAGCCGCTGGTCGGCCGGGAACTGCTGGGCTGGGTCGGGGAGTTCCTGACGTCGATCCTGGGGTCGTAGGGCACAGGCCACCGGCCGGACCCGGCCGCCGGTGGCGTCCCCGAGCGCGGTGGCCAGGCGGTCGCATACCTCCTGCTGGGCGGCGATGCGCCGGTCGATCACGGCGAGGCGGTCCGGGACGACCCGGAGCGCCCTGTCGGAGGCGTGGCCGGCGGTGATGTCGCCGTCCAGGCAGGGGACGCGCACCTGTGGAGGGCTCGCGCCGGAGGCGCCTCACTACCGGCGATACGCCCGGCGTGCACTAGTTGCCCCTTGCGGGGTGTTATGGGCATGACTCCTCGGCGGCTACCGTGAGATCAGGCCGCCGCACCCGTTCGGACGAGCGGCGCAGGCAAGGGGAGGGCGTCTCATGGTGCGTGTGAGGGGTCGGGGCGCCGCCGTTGTCGTGGTCCTGGCCGCCGTGAGCGGCTGCAAACAGGAGACGAAGGGTTCGCGGGCCCGCAGAGGACGGCGGCCGCCGGTACGGCCCTCGCCGCGGTCGACTCGCTGACCGTGAAGGGACGGGCGCCGAAGACGGGGGACAGCCGGGACAGGTTCGGCACCCCGTGGGCGGACACCGACTCCAACGGCTGCGACATCCGCGTCAACTCTGTGTTGCGTGGCGCGATTGCAGGGTTCTCGCAGCGCATGTCGGGGGTGGCGTGCTGTGCGGTCTGAGAGGCACGTGAGGCACAGCAGCCGGACTCGGGGCGTCATCCTGGCATCCGCCGCGCTGCTCGGTACCGGAATGATCCTTACCGGCTGCAAGGGTGGAGGCCTCCTTGCGGACGACGCTCCCTCGGGTTCCGCCGTCCCAACTGCCGGTCATGGTCGCGCTGTGAACCCACTGGACAACCCGGACGGAACGAAGCCGGGACTGGCAGCGATCACCTCGCCCGCGGACCAGGCAAAGGCGCGAACTCTGATCGAAAGAGTCCCGACGAAGGGGCGTGGCCCCAAAACGGGGTACGCACGAGACGAGTTCGGCTACGCCTGGATGGACTCGGCTCCGGGGGGCATCCCGTTTGCTCACAATGGGTGTGACTCGCGGAACGATCTCTTGAAACGTGATGGAGAGGATGTCCGTTTCCGGGCGGGCTCGGACTGCGTCGTCACCTCCATGACGCTGCATGACCCGTACACCGGGAAGACGATCGAGTGGACGAAGTCCCGTGCGACGACGGTCCAGATCGACCATGTCATGCCGCTGTCGTACGACTGGCAGATGGGTGCCTCCCACTGGACGAAGGGCAAGCGGGAGGACATCGCCAACGACCCGCTCAACCTGATCCCGGTGGACGGACCGACCAACGGCGCGAAGGGCGACTCGGGTCCGGCGACGTGGTTGCCGCCGAACAGGAGCATCCGCTGCTCGTACAGCGTGCGGTTCGCGCAGGTCTCGCTGAAGTACACGCTGCCGGTGACGGCGGCGGACAAGCAGATGATGGTGAAGCAGTGTGGCGGGTAACAGCGGTCTGCGCTGCCGTCGGAGGCTCCGCCGCTCCCTCTTCAACCTCCAACCTCGAACCGGACGCAAGCGCACCCCGCCTCCGGCGAAGCGGAGGCGGGGCGTCTACTGCTGTGCCGGTATGAGCGCGGGCCTCAGGCCGTCTTCTTCAGGGACGCGACGATCTGCTCCGTCAGCTTCTTCGCCGTCGCCGCCCCGTTGTCGTGGCCGTCCGTCGACATCACGCTCACGACGTTCGGGCCGACGCGCGCGGCGATCAGGGTGGTGCCGTTCTCCCAGGCGCTGTCCGTGAGCGTGACGGTGTAGGCCGAGTCACCGAGTCCGGACGTCGCCCGGCCGGCCACCTTGACCTTCGTGTGGGTCTGCGAGTCGGTGAAGGTCGCGCACGCCGAGGCCACGCGCTCCAAGTCCTTCAGAACCGTTGCCGCTGTCGTCCCGCGGAACGTGTCGATCTCCTGCGCGATGTCCTCCGAGGTGTTCTTGCTGACGTAGTCGTTCTGTGCGAAGGACACGCCCGAGACCCCGGTGATGCTGATCCAGCTGGTCTGGCCCAGCTTCTCGCAGTCCGGCTTCGCCGACGCGGGAGCGGAGGACGGTTCGGTGTACGTGCCTCCGGAGTCCCGGGCCCCGCTCGGGTCCACGGCGAAACCCGTTGCGAAGAACGACGCCGGCGCCAGGGCCTTCTTGAGCTGCGTGCCCGTCGGGAGACCGGCGTTCGGGTCCTGGGAGGCCGACTGCTTCGGCTTCGCCGTACCGCCGGAGGAGTCGGACGAGCCGGATGAGCAGGCGGTCAGGGCCAGCGCAAGAGGGAGTGCCGTGACGAGGCAGAGGGCGGCGGGTGCGGTGCGACGCATGAGAGTTCCTTCAGGCGAGATGACGTGCGATGAGGGGTGTCGGGCGGGAGCGGTGTCGGGTTGGCGGGCCGCCCGCCCGGCCGGGCGGGAGCGGGGGGTCAGGACGTCTTCGTCCAGTCCTTGCAGCCCGTGGTCTTGAAGTAGGCGTCGCCCGCGCTGATCGTGACGACGGCGGATCCCCGGGCGTTGTCGTTCGCGGCGACGGACTTCAGGCCGTGCAGGGCGTCCTTGGCGCGCTCCCAGTAGCACTGGTCGTCCGAGTTGCCGGTGGACTTGTACGTGCCGGGGGCGATGTCGACGCCGACTCTGTACATTCCGCCGTCGCCGTTGATCCTGGAGCCGGAGGGCGCGCCGGTGGCCTTCTTGCCGACGGCCTCCCAGTCCTTGCAGCCGCTGGACTTGAAGAGCTTGTCGGTGGCCTTGACGGTCACATAGCTCGTGCCGGTGACGTTGTCGTTGGCGATCAGGGAGTCGGTGTCGCCCGAGGCGTCCTTGGCGCGCTCCCAGTAGCACATGCCGTCGGTGTTGCCGGTCGTACGGTATGTGCCGGGCTGGACGTCCTTGCCGACCACGTAGCTGCCGTCGCCGCCGAGGGCGGGCTTGTCGTGGGCCCCTGATTTCGTGCCGGAGCCGTTTCCGCTCTTTTGGCCGGAGTGCTGTCCCGCGGATGCGGACGAACCCTTCCCGCCGCTGTCGTTCTTGGCTGCTTCCTTGGCTGCTTCCTTGCCTGCGTTCGCCGACACGGCGCCGATGACGACGACACCGACGACAGCCCCCAGCGCGATCCTGCCCTTCATACCCACGGCTGTTCCTCCCCCGGTCGACTGGCGACCGCCACTGCGGCGGATCGCTCGTTCGATGGGTCAATAAGAGCAGAGCCTGTGAACCGAGTCAACATGGTCCACATGTTGAGTCGAGTACACGGTCGTGAAAGGGTGGATCTTGCGTACATCGGTATAGTCGGCGCAACAGAGCGAGGCGGAGGGGAGCCGAGCGAGTGCAGGACAACGGGACAGAGGTGACCGCCGCCGGAATCGCCCGGCTCGCGGGGGTCGGCCGTGCCGCCGTCAGCAACTGGCGCCGCCGCCATGCCGACTTCCCCAAACCCGTCGGCGGTACCGAGACCAGCCCCTCCTTCGCGCTCGCCGAGGTCGAGGACTGGCTGCGCCGCCAGGGCAAACTCGCCGAGGTGCCCCTGCGGGAGCGCGTCTGGCAGCAGGTCGCCGGGCACCCCGAAGGACCCGTCACGGCCCTCGTCCACGCGGGCTGCGTCCTCGTACTCGTCCACGACCGGCCCACGGTCTGGAAGGAGGCGAGCGCCGACTCGGACACCCGCCTCGCCCAACTGCTGCCCACCGCCCTCGAACAGGTGCTCACGCCCCGCTTCGGTGTGCTCCGCAAGCCCGCCGTGCCCGTCCCGACGCCCGCGCAGCTCCTGCAGTCGGCCCCGCTCCTGCGCGGCGTCGCCGACCTCGCCGCGGAACTGGGCGCCCGGCGGACGTACGAGTTCCTGCTCGGCCGGCACCTCGACGCCAACCCGCGCCAGTACACGCTCACCCCGGGCGACGTCGCCGCCCTGATGGCCGACCTCGCGGGGCCCGCCCGCACCGTCCTTGACCCGGCCTGCGGCACCGGCGCCCTGCTGTGCGCGGTCGCCGCGGAGCCCGACCAGGAGCTCTACGGCCAGGACAGCGACCCCGGCCTCGCCGCCCTCACCGCGCTGCGTCTCGCGCTGCACACGAAGGCCGCCGTCCGCGGCGCCGCCGCCGACAGCCTCAGGGCCGACGCGTTCGACTCCGTCAGGGCCGACGCCGTGCTGTGCCACCCGCCGTTCAACGAGCGCAACTGGGGCCACGACGAACTGGCATACGACCCGCGCTGGGAGTACGGCTTCCCGGCCCGCACGGAGTCCGAACTCGCCTGGGTGCAGCACGCGCTGGCCCGCCTCAGGGACGGCGGCACCGCCGTCCTGCTGATGCCGCCCGCCGCCGCCTCCCGCCGCTCGGGCCGCCGTATCCGCGCCGACCTGTTGCGCCGCGGCGCCCTGCGCGCCGTGATCGCCCTGCCGGTGGGCGCGGCGCCCCCGTACAACATCCCGCTGCACCTGTGGGTGCTGCGCCGCCCCGGAAGGGCGCCCGTGCAGCCCGAGTTGCTGCTCACGGACGCGGGCGCGCTCGGCTCCGAGGGCCGCGGCGGCCCGGACTGGAAGGCCGTGCGCACCGCCGTCCTGGACGCCTGGCGCCCGTTCGCCCGCACCGGCACCGCACCGGACGTGCCGGGCGTGAGCCGGTCCGTGCCCGTCATCGAACTCCTCGACGACGACGTCGACCTGGCCCCCGCCCGCCATCTCCCGCCGCCCTCGGCGGGCGGAGGCGCCGAGGGGCTCACGGCCCTGCGGGCACGCCTCGACGAGACGCTTCGCCTCACCACCGACCTCGCCCCGCCCTCCCCCAGGCTCTCGACTGCGCTCGAGCAGGGAGGTGCCCCCGTCGACGCCGCCGAGCGGGCCCGCTGGCCCCTGACCACCGTCGGCGAACTCGCCCGCGCCGGCGCCCTGGTGATGCGCACCGGCGGGAACGGCCCCCACGCGCGCGTGCTCACCGACCACGACGTCCTCACCGGCACCGCGCCCTCCGGGACCCTGCCCGAGACCGGCGAGGAACCGGTCCTCGTCGAAGAGGGAGATGTCGTCGTACCCGTCCTGGGCGGCGGCGCCGTCGCGCGTGTGGTCGACGGGGCGACCGCCGGAGCCGCCCTGGGGCGCAACCTCACGCTCCTGCGCCCCGACCCGGCCGCGCTCGACCCCTGGTTCCTCGCCGGTTTCCTGCGCGGCACCGCCAACAACCGCCAGGCCAGCAGCTACGCCTCCACCGCGACCCGGCTCGACGTGCGCCGCCTCCAGCTGCCCCGGCTCCCGCTGGACCGGCAACGCCGGTACGGTGACCGCTTCCGGGCACTCGCCGCGTTCGAGGACGCCCTCCGCCTGGCCGGCCGCCTCGGTGAACAGCTCGTCCGCGGCCTGCACGACGGACTGACGGACGGGAGGGTCGCACCGGACTGAGAGTTTTGCGGCCCTCCTTCCGGTACGGCAACGGTTCGGCGCAACCCGGGACCGCCTGTCCGAGGAGGGCTATACGCTCGGACTTCGACACTCGTACGTCCGTCCTCACCCGGTCCCAGGAGCAGTCATGTACGGCCACGGCGCGGCGCCGCCCACCCGCACTTCGGGCACGGTCATCACCCTGCGCGTGCTGTTCCCCATCGCCGGCTTCTTCAGCTGCGGACTGCTCGCCTGCCTCTCGCTGTTCCGGGTCGCCGTGCTGCGCGGCAAATGGTGGGACTGGCTGCTGGCCTGGATCAGCCTGCCCCTGTCCATCGGCGGCATCGCCGTCATCGGCTCGGTCCCGGAGAACGACCCCCGGGGGGACATCGCGCTGGCCGTCATCCTCCTCCTCGGCGCGCTCAGCGGCGCGTACTTCGTGGTCTTCGACATACGCCACCACCGCACCCTGCCGCCCACCGGCCCGATGCCGACGCAGACCACGGCCTACATGCATCCTCAGCCGGGCTACGGCTACCCGCCCGCCCAGCCGTACGCCGCCACGCAGGCGGCGCAGACCCCGCCGCCGCCCTACACCCCCACGCCGCCGCCCCCGCAGCCGCAGCGTCCCGCGCCCGCGCGCATCGACCAGGTGCGGGCCGAACTCGACGAACTGAGCGACTATCTGCGCAAGCACGAGGGCGACAGGTGAGCGTGGCGACCGGACGAATCGTCGCCGGCCGCTACGAACTCTCCACGCTCATCGGCCAGGGCGGCATGGGCCAGGTCTGGACGGCGTACGACCAGCGCCTGGACCGGCGCGTGGCGGTCAAGCTGCTGCGCCCCGACAAGGTCGCGGGCCAGGAGGCCGACGAGTTGCGCCGCCGCTTCATACGCGAGTGCCGCGTCACCGCGCAGGTCGACCACCCCGGCCTGGTGACCGTGCACGACGCGGGCAGCGAGGGCGAGGAGCTGTACCTCGTCATGCAGTACGTCGACGGGGCAGACCTCGCCGACCACCTCGCCGAGCACGACCCCTACCCCTGGCAGTGGGTCGTCGCCGTCGCCGCGCAACTGTGCGCCGTGCTGTCCGCCGTGCACGCCGTGCCGATCGTCCACCGGGACCTGAAGCCGCGCAACGTGATGGTCAAGCAGGACGGCACGGTCACCGTCCTCGACCTCGGCGTGGCATCGGTGATGGACACGGACACGACCCGCCTCACCCACACCGGTTCCCCCATCGGCTCGCCCGCCTACATGGCGCCCGAGCAGGCTATGGGCGGCGCGGTCGGCCCGTACACCGACCTGTACGCACTCGGTGTGCTCATGCACGAACTCCTCAGCGGAGACGTGCCGTTCTCCGGCTCCACCGCGCTCGGCGTGCTGCACCGCCATCTCTACGAGCCGCCCGTCCCGGTGCGCCGGCTGCGCTCCGAAGTGCCCGAGGTCCTCGAATCGCTCGTCCTGCGCCTGCTCGCCAAGGATCCGCAGCACCGCCCGGCCTCGGCGCAGGAGACGTACGAGCAGCTGCTGCCGCTCCTCCCGGCGCGCGGCATGCCCACGGGCGCCCCGCTCGACCCCACGCGGCCCTTCCTGCGTCCGCACGCCCCGTGGCCGGACCGGGCGCGTATCCCGGCGCCCCAGCCGCAGCCGGCCCCGGCGGTCGAGAAGCCCGATGTCGCGGGCGCCGTCGACGAGGTCAAGCGCCTCCTCGGCGAGGGCCGCATCACCCAGGCCGTCGACATCCTCGGCGCGATCCTCCCGGCGGCCGCAGCCCAGCACGGCGAGAACTCACCGGTCGTGCGCACCCTGCGCAAGCAGTACGCGGCCACTCTCATGGACGACGGCCAGTACCGGCGTGCGCTGCCCGAACTGCGCCGCCTCGCCGACGAACGCGCCGCCGAGGCGGGTCAGGCCGACCCCCAGTCCCTGCGCTTCCGCTACGACGCCGCGCAGTGCCTGGAGCAGCTCGGCGATCCGGCGGCCGCGCTCGCCGAGTACCGCGCGCTGCTGCCGTACTACGAGAACCAGTACGTCGCGGGCGACCCGGAACTCGCCCACGACGTGCGCCGCCGCATCGGCCACCTGCTGCTGGCCCTCGGCGACCGGGCCGCCGCCCACGACACGCTTGTACGGCTCCTCCATGACGTCGAACGCCTGCGCGGCCCCGGCCATCCGCTGGCCGTGGACGTTCGCCGGACCCTGCAGTGGCTGGGGCAGGTGCGCGGCTGAGGGGCGCATGAGGCGCTTGTTTTTGCAGTGGCTTGAAAGAATCTTGTGCGATTGAAGGGATTACGTTTCCCGAACGCGGAAGCGGTCTGCATTAGGTTGCGTGCGCTTGCGTCTTACACACATTTGACCATCAGGGGTGGGCCGTTCATGTCGAGCCATCGGCTGTCGAAGAAGCGCAGATACATCGCCTGGTCCGTGGCCGGCGCCGCCGTGGTCGCCGGGGCCGGGATCGCGGCGCAGACCTCGATGGCGGCGACGACCTGGCCCGCTCAGAAGACCTTCACCGGCCGCGCCTTCGACACCTGCAGCGCACCCTCGCTCTCCGCGATGAAGGCCTGGAACACCGGCTTCTACGGAGCGGCCGCCGTGTACGTCGGCGGCAAGAACCGCGGCTGCAGCCAGCCAAACCTCACCGCTTCCTGGGTGAAGTCGGTCAGCTCCATCGGCTGGAAGCTCATCCCGATCTACGTCGGCGCCCAGCCGCCCTGCCAGACCAGCTCCAGCCCGGAGAAGCTCACCGCCTCCACCGCCGCCTCCCTCGGAGCGAGCGACGCGGCCGACGCGGTGGCCAAGGCCTCCGCCCTCGGGATGAAGGCGGGCAGCCCTGTCTACCTCGACATGGAGCCGTACGACATCACGAACAAGGCGTGCAACGACGCCGTGCTGACGTACGTCCGCGCCTTCGACAAGGGACTGCACGCCAAGACGTACCGCACCGGCTTCTACGGCTTCACCAGCTCCAGCGCCAAGGCCATCGCCACCGCCACCGACAAGACCGACCTGCCGGGCAACCTCTGGTACGCGCTGTGGGACAAGACGAACACCACGACCACGGACTGGCCGTGGGGCTCCACCCAGTACACCAACCACAGCCGCGGCCACCAGTACATGGTCAACAGCAAGGAGGCGCGCGGCGGTTACACGATCACCGTGGACCGGGACGCCTGGGACGCACCGGTGGCCATCACCGGCTGACAACGAGGCGGGGGCGCGACGGTGCCCGAAGTCCGTGGGAATCGTTGGTCGAATGGGTTGGCCAGAGCCTGCCCACTGCCTACCATCGATCACCGCAAGACTTTGTGCACCGTCGCACAATCTCCTCGGGAGGCCACCTTGCACCGCCGTCGCACCGCGATCGCCCTCAGCGCGGCCCTGGCCGCCGCCCCTCTCCTCACCGCGTGCGGCGGGACCGCCCATGCGGGTGCCGCGGCCGTCGTCGGGGGAGAGAGGATCACGGTCGCACAGCTGGAGAGCCGGGTGAACGAGGTGCGCACCGCCCAGCGCGCCGCCGCACCGGACGACGCCCAGTACCAGCAGACGATCGCCCGGACCAGCAGCCTCACCCGCGACACGCTCCACAGCCTGGTCCTGGACCGGGTCCTTGACCGCGCCGCCGAGGATGCCGGAGTGACCGTCACTCGTCGGGACGTCGAAGAGATGCGGATGGGCCTGGAACAGCAGGCGGGCGGCTCGAAGGCGCTGCAGTCGGCGTGGCTGCAGCAGTACGGGGTGGCCCCCCAGCGCCTCGACGACAACCTCCGTGCGGAGGCCGAGGCGCAGAAGCTGGCCGCCGCGCTCGGCGTAGACATGAACACGACCGACGGCAAGGCCACGTTCTGGAAGGCGATGTCGCAGGCGTCCAAGGAACTCCGCGTCGACCTCAATCCGCGTTACGGAGCGTGGGACGTGCAGAAGAGCAGCCGCGTGGACGCGAAGACGCCGTGGGTCAAGGAGGTCACGGCGGCGACACAGCAGCCGGCGTGACGCGGGGGCGGACCGCCCGCCTGTGGGGAGCCGGCGCCTGTGGAAAACTTCCGGGGTGATCGGTGGCGTGGGTTACGTTCGAGGGGTGAACGCAACCAGCTTCGAAGGAGCCCCGGACGCGACCGCCGCCCCCGGCCGAATCGTCCTGCTCACCACCAGCCACCGGGTCGCGCCCGGACTCCTGTCCTGGCCGGCCTGGCAGGCGCTGCGCGACGCCGACCAGGTCCTGTGCGCGGACGGCGCGCATCCGCAGCTGCCCTATCTGCGCGAGGCGGGCATACCCGTCGACGAGGCCGCCCCGACCGCGCAGGAGTTGGTGGACGCCTGCGCCGGCGGCCGCACCGTGGTCGTCGTCGCGACCGGCGAGGGCGAGCCGCACCTCACCGACGGCCTGGCCCGGCTGGCCGGCTCCGGAAGGGTGCGGATGCCGGAGCTGGAGCTGCTCCCCGCGTCGTACGACCTCCCGGGCGCCCGCCTCCTCGACCTCGTCCAGGTCATGGACCGCATTCGCGCCGAGTGCCCCTGGTCCTCCCGGCAGACCCACATGGGCCTGGCCAAGTACGGCATAGAGGAGGCGTACGAACTGGTCGAGGCGATCGAAGCGGGCGACCGCGACGAACTGCGCGAGGAACTGGGGGACGTCCTGCTCCAGGTGGTCTTCCACGCCCGGATCGCCGAGGAGGACCCGGACGCCCCCTTCTCCATCGACGACGTGGCGGGCGGCATCGTCGCCAAGCTGATCCACCGCCACCCGCACGTCTTCGGCGACGAGACCGCGACGACGCCCGAGGAGGTCAAGGAGCACTGGCTGCGCACGAAGGCGGTCGAGAAGCAGCGCACATCGGTGACGGAGGGCATTCCTCTCGGCCAGCCGGGCCTCGCACTGGCGGCGAAGCTGGCCTCACGCGTACGGACGGCCGCCCTCGAGGTTCCGCTGCCGACGGGGGAGAGCATCGGATACGAGCTGCTCGACCTGGCGGTGCGCGCGGAGGCGCAGGGAGTGGACCCGGAGGCGGCACTCCGGGCGGCGGCTCGGGCCTATCGGGATGCGATTCGGGGGGTGGAGGCCGGGGGCTGAGCGGCGGATACCGTCAAGGAGTGACCAACCAGCCCCACCCCCAGCCCCCCATCCCGGCTCCCGAACTCTTCACCTGGGAGTTCGCCACCGACCCCTACCCCGCCTACGCCTGGCTCCGCGAGCACGCGCCCGTGCACCGGACGAGGCTCCCCAGTGGTGTGGAGGCCTGGCTGGTCACCCGTTACGCCGATGCCAAGCAGGCCCTCGCCGACCAGCGGCTCAGCAAGAACCCGGCGCATCACGACGAGCCAGCGCACGCCAAGGGCAAGACCGGCATCCCCGGCGAGCGCAAGGCGGAGCTGATGACGCACCTCCTCAACATCGACCCGCCGGACCACACCCGGCTGCGCCGGCTCGTCTCCAAGGCCTTCACACCCCGGCGCGTCGCCGAGTTCGCACCGCGGGTCCAGGAACTCACCGACCACCTCATCGACCAGTTCGCAGGCCGGGGCGAAGCCGACCTCATCCACGAGTTCGCCTTCCCGCTCCCCATCTACGCCATCTGCGACATGCTCGGCGTACCCCGCGAGGACCAGGACGACTTCCGGGACTGGGCGGGCATGATGATCCGGCATGGCGGGGGGCCGAGGGGCGGGGTCGCCCGGTCAGTGAAGAAGATGCGCGGGTATCTCGCCGACCTCATCCACCGCAAGCGCGAGGCGCTCCCCGCCGAACCCGCCCCCGGCGAGGACCTCATCTCCGGGCTCATCCGCGCCTCCGACCACGGCGAGCACCTCACCGAGAACGAGGCCGCCGCCATGGCCTTCATCCTGCTCTTCGCCGGGTTCGAGACCACCGTCAACCTCATCGGCAACGGGACGTACGCCCTGCTCACCCACCCCGAGCAGCGTGCCCGCCTGCACGGCTCCCTCGCCGCCGGCGAACACGGCCTCCTGGAAACCGGTGTCGAGGAACTTCTCCGCTACGACGGCCCGGTCGAGCTGGCCACCTGGCGGTTCGCCACGCAGCCGCTCACCATCGGCGGGCAGGACATCGCCCCCGGCGATCCGGTCCTCGTCGTGCTCGCGGCTGCGGACCGGGATCCGGAGCGGTTCGCCGACCCCGACGTCCTCGACCTTTCCCGCCGTGACAACCAGCATCTCGGGTACGGACACGGCATCCATTACTGCCTCGGTGCCCCCCTCGCCCGACTGGAGGGACAGACCGCTCTCGCCACGCTCTTCACCCGTCTCCCGGATCTGCAACTCGCGGGGGATTCAGCCGATTTGCGCTGGCGTGGCGGGCTCATCATGCGGGGATTGCGCACACTTCCCGTGCAGTTTGCACCGGTTCGCGACAAAGGCCGATGACGTTCTGTCAGCGGTCGGTCATGGCGTAGTGAACACGCCGACGGTCACAGAAAGGTGACAGAACCTCAATTCTGTGATCTTTACGTGATCTACGCTGCATTAACTTGTGACAAGCGTTCGACTGCGACTACGTTCACGCAGCAACGCGACGGTTCGCCACAGCCGCCGCGTTGGTCACTGCTGTCGCGTGAAAGGCAACCGCATGCTCCCCGGGAACGGTCGTCACCGTCGCCCCCGTCAGGCTCCGGCTCTCCTCGTCGCGGCAGGGGTGACCGGCTCAGCGATTGCGATCCCGCTCCTCGCCGCCTCCGGCGCGAGCGCGGCCAGCGGTACCACCTGGGACAAGGTCGCAGAGTGCGAGAGCGGCGGGGCCTGGAGTGCCAACGCCGGCAACGGTCACTACGGCGGGCTCCAGTTGACCCAGGCGGACTGGAACAAGTACGGCGGCCTCGACTACGCCCCCAGCGCCGACCAGGCCAGCCGCTCGCAGCAGATCGCCGTCGCCGAGAAGATCCTCGCCGACCGGGGCGTCTCCGCCTGGTCCGCCTGCGGTGCGATCTCCGGACTGGCCCAGGACTCCAGGTCCGCCGGCGTCGACACGGGCCTCGCCGGCGACTCGTCCGGCGGTGGCTCCTCCTCGGACTCCGACGTCGATTCCGGACTGTCCAACTCATCCGGCCTGTCCAACTCATTCGGATTGTCCACGTCGGCTACGACTTCGCACTCGTCGTCATCTTCACCCTCTTCATCCCCGTCCTCTTCTTCGTCCCCCTCCGCGAAGGCGACCGCCCACTCCGGCAAGGGTGACAGCGGCGCGAGCGACTCCCAGGGTTCGGGGAGCTCGTCCACGCCCACCGCGAAGGGTGAAAAGTCGGACAAGTCCGGGCAGGATGGCGCCTCTTCGACTCCGAGCGCGAGTGCGACCTCCGGTGTCGGCCGTCATCGCGGCGGCAGTGCCGACGAGAGCGCCACGGACGGTCGTACGGCCGACTCGACCGGTCGGCACGCCTCACGAGACTCCGCCACCGCAAGCGACTCCGTCGACGGCTCGTACACCGTCCGTCCCGGAGACAGTCTGTCGGTCATCGCCGACTCCCTTGACCTCAAGGGTGGATGGCTGGGGCTGTACGACGCGAACAAGTCGGCGGTCGGTACCGATCCCAACCTCATTATTCCCGGTCAGAGCCTTGCGCTCGATTCCGCACCGGCCACGGAACGGCCCTGAACTACCGTCCGGGCGGGGTGTGTTCACGTCCCGCTTCACGTCAAATGTCCGGTTTGGCGAAAGTGAGAGATGGGTCTCAATAGCCCTGATCGTCTTTGAAAATCGGTGGATCGACTGTTTACGGTCGTGACCGCTCGCCATAGCGGGCCCCAACGGTTGCAACGCCGAATCCTGCCAGCGGCCGTATGGGAACAGTCGTCGCGTCATGCGCCGTAGGCAGGAGCGGGGGACCCAAGGTAGGCGCCGCGCCCGGGAGTTGGCTGACCGGGAGCGGCTTGGGGTGAAGCCGTGCATCGAGAGGTGCGCGGCCGGGCAACTCAACCGGCTCGAACCCGACAGCTCACCTCGCAGGCGTCGGTGAGGGGATCGAACCATGCTGTGTTCCGGCAACGGCAAGCACCGCCGCCCGTCCAAGACCACTCGCGTCATCGCGCTCGCCGGCGTCACCGGCGCTGCCATCGCCGCCCCGCTGCTCGCGGCCGGCAACGCCTCGGCCGCCACCGCCGCCCAGTGGGACGCCGTCGCCCAGTGCGAGTCCGGCGGCAACTGGTCGATCAACACCGGAAACGGCTTCTACGGCGGTCTGCAGTTCACCAACTCCACCTGGGCCGCGTACGGCGGCACCGCCTACGCTCCGCGCGCCGACCTTGCCGGCAAGGCGCAGCAGATAGCCATCGCCGAGAAGGTCCTCGCGGGCCAGGGCAAGGGCGCCTGGCCGGTCTGCGGCAAGGGTCTGACCAGCACCCCGTACAACGGCGGCGGCAGCAGCTCCTCGAGCAGCGCGAAGACCACCACCCGCTCGACCGCCCCGAAGAAGGCCTCCCGTTCGGCCCAGCGTCCGGCCGCCCCGAAGGCCGCAGCCACCCCGAAGGCCGTCACCACCCCGACCGGCGCGACCGTCAAGAAGGGCGACGGCGAGTACAAGGTCGTCAAGGGTGACACCCTCAGCGGGATCGCCGCGGCGCACCACGTCGCCGGCGGCTGGCAGAAGCTGTTCGAGCTGAACAAGGACATCGTCAAGGACGCCGACCTCATCTACCCGGGTCAGCAGCTGCACTTGAAGTGACGCCCGGCTCGTAGTCGAACCACAGCGCTCTCATATCCCTGGTCCCCATAGTGGAGGCCCGGTGAGAGCCACCACCGTCCCCACGGGCTCCCCGCCCCGGTGCGTTTTCCCCCGTACGCACCGGGGCGGGGTTTTTCCATGTCGGCCCCACCCTCGCCCCGCGATTTTCCACTTCCTTTGTTCCGGGCGGGAACAATGGGTACCGTCAGTCCTGTCCACGGGACGGTCGGTCGGCTGCCGACAGCCCCGGGACGGTTAGGCTCTAGTCGCAAGGCACACCAGCCCCGCACTTTCAGCGTCACATTCCACGAAGGAGATGCTCGTGCCGTCCATCGACGTCGTCGTAGCCCGGGAAATCCTGGACTCCCGAGGCAACCCCACGGTCGAGGTCGAGGTCGGCCTCGACGACGGCAGCACGGGTCGTGCCGCCGTTCCGTCCGGCGCCTCCACCGGCGCCTTCGAGGCCATCGAGCTCCGCGACGGTGACCCCAACCGCTACCAGGGCAAGGGCGTCGAGAAGGCCGTCCTCGCCGTGATCGAGCAGATCGGCCCGGAGCTGGTCGGCTACGACGCCACCGAGCAGCGCCTGATCGACCAGGCGATGTTCGACCTGGACGCCACCGACAACAAGGGCTCCCTCGGCGCCAACGCCATCCTCGGCGTCTCCCTCGCCGTCGCCCACGCCGCCTCCGAGGCCAGCGACCTTCCCCTCTTCCGCTACCTTGGCGGCCCGAACGCGCACCTGCTGCCGGTGCCGATGATGAACATCCTGAACGGCGGCTCGCACGCCGACTCCAACGTGGACATCCAGGAGTTCATGATCGCCCCGATCGGCGCGGAGTCCTTCTCCGAGGCCCTGCGCTGGGGCACCGAGGTCTACCACACCCTCAAGAAGGTGCTGAAGGGCAAGGGCCTGTCCACCGGCCTCGGCGACGAGGGCGGCTTCGCCCCGAACCTCGGCTCCAACCGCGAGGCCCTCGACCTCATCCTCGAGGCCATCAAGCAGGCCGGGTACGTCCCCGGTGAGCAGATCGCCCTCGCCCTCGACGTCGCCGCCTCCGAGTTCTACAAGGACGGCAAGTACCTCTTCGAGGGCAAGGAGCGCTCCGCCGCCGAGATGACGGAGTACTACGAGGAGCTCGTGGCGGCCTACCCGCTCGTCTCCATCGAGGACCCGCTGTTCGAGGACGACTGGGCCGGCTGGAAGGTCATCACCGACAGGCTCGGCGACAAGGTCCAGCTGGTCGGCGACGACCTGTTCGTCACCAACCCGGAGCGCCTGGCCCGTGGCATCGAGGAGGGCACCGCCAACGCCCTGCTCGTGAAGGTGAACCAGATCGGTTCGCTGACCGAGACCCTGGACGCCGTCGAGCTGGCCCAGCGCAACGGCTTCAAGTGCATGATGTCCCACCGCTCCGGCGAGACCGAGGACGTCACGATCGCCGACCTGGCCGTCGCCACCAACTGCGGTCAGATCAAGACGGGCGCCCCGGCCCGCTCCGAGCGCGTCGCCAAGTACAACCAGCTGCTGCGTATCGAGGAGATCCTCGACGACGCGGCGGTCTACGCCGGACGCTCGGCCTTCCCGCGCTTCAAGGGCTGACAACCCCGGCAGCCCTGACAACCCGGAGCAGGGCTTAGCCGGTCGTACGTACGTCCCCGTACTCGGTCCCGTACCGTGTGCGGGGACGTACGCGCGTATGAGGGGAGGCAGGAGACATGGCCGGGAAGGACCGCGACCGGTTCTCCACCGCGACCAGGCTCAGGCTCCTCGGCGAGCAGACGGCGGCCCGGGTCTACCGCTCCCAGACCCGGCGGCAGGCGCGTCGCTCCCGGCTCACCGGCCGCGCGGCCCTGCTCGCGCTCGTCCTGTGCTCGCTGGTCGTGGCGCTCGCGTACCCGATAAGGCAGTACGTCTCCCAGCGCGCCCAGATCGCCGACATGGAGCGGCAGCAGAGGCAGGCCCGCGAGCGGGTCGAACAGCTGCGTGACCTCAAGGCGCGCTGGCAGGACGACGCGTACGCCGAGCAGCAGATCCGTAAGCGGCTGCACTATGTGATGCCAGGGGAGACCGGTTACATCGTGGTCGACCCGGACGCGGTCAAGCAGTCGCGCACGGACCGGAAGGCGGCTGCGCGTCCCTGGTACGCCAATGTGTGGGACGGCGTCGACAAGGCCGACGCCTCCGACCAGTGAAGCGACTCAAGACATCAGAGAGACACTCGTACAGCATGCAGACACCCCCGCCGCCCACCCCGCGCACCGAACCCACCGATGCGGACGTCGAGGCCTTCAAGGAGCAGCTCGGGCGTCCGCCGCGCGGACTGCGGGCCATCGCGCACCGCTGCCCGTGCGGGCAGCCGGATGTCGTCGAGACCGCCCCGCGGCTGCCCGACGGCACGCCCTTCCCGACGCTGTACTACCTGACCTGCCCCAGGGCCTCCTCCGCGATCGGCACGCTCGAGGCCAACGGCGTGATGAAGGAGATGACGGAGCGGCTGGCGACGGACCCGGAGCTGGCAGCCGCGTACCGGGCCGCGCACGAGGACTACATCCGGCGGCGGGACGAGATCGAGGAGCTGAAGGGCTTCCCGAGCGCGGGTGGCATGCCGGACCGCGTGAAGTGCCTGCATGTGCTGGTGGCGCACTCGCTGGCGGCGGGCCCGGGGGTGAACCCCCTGGGGGACGAGGCGATCGCCATGCTGCCGGAGTGGTGGCGCAAGGGGCCCTGCGTGGGGCCGAGCCAGGACACGGACGGGGAGGACGAGAAGTGACCCGGGTTGCCGCCATCGACTGCGGTACGAACTCCATCCGCCTCCTGGTCGCCGACGCCACTGTGTCCGACAGCGCCTCCGGCGCGGGGATCACGGGTGAACTCGTCGACCTGGACCGGCGGATGACCATCGTCCGCCTCGGGCAGGGAGTGGACCGGACCGGGCGTCTGGCGCCGGAGGCTCTCGAGCGGACGTTCGCCGCCTGCCGGGAGTACGCCGAGATCATCAAGGAACACGGCGCTGAGCGGCTCCGGTTCGTCGCCACGTCCGCCTCCCGGGACGCCGAGAACCGGGACGAGTTCGTCCGCGGGGTGCTGGACATCCTCGGGGTCGAGCCCGAGGTCATCTCCGGCGACCAGGAGGCGGAGTTCTCCTTCACGGGTGCGACCAGGGAGCTGACGGGACGCGAGGACCTCGCCAAGCCGTTCCTGGTCGTGGACATCGGGGGCGGGTCCACGGAGTTCGTCGTCGGCGACGACCATGTGCGCGGTGCGCGGTCCGTGGACATCGGCTGCGTCCGCATGACCGAGCGCCATCTCGTGCACGAGGGGGTCGTCACCGACCCGCCCACCGAGGAGCAGATCGCGGCCATACGGTCCGACATCGAGGCCGCGCTCGACCTGGCGGAGCAGACGGTCCCGCTGCGCGAGGCGCACACGCTGGTGGGCCTCGCGGGCTCGGTCACCACGATCTCCGCGATCGCCCAGGATCTGCCGGAGTACGACTCCGCGAGGATCCACCACTCCCGGATCTCCTACGACCGCGTACGGGAGATCACCGAGTGGCTCCTGAGGTCCACGCACGACGAACGCGCGGCGATCCCCTCCATGCACCCGGGGCGCGTGGACGTCATCGGCGCGGGCGCCCTCGTACTGCTCGCGATCATGGAGCGGATCGGGGCTTCCGAGGTCGTGGTCAGCGAGCACGACATCCTCGACGGCATCGCCTGGTCCGTCGCGTAGTGGCCGCCGCTCCCTCGCGCCAGGGGGAGCGGCCGAGATTTTACTACTCGCCGGTAGCCTCTCCTGAGCAGGTTCGATAACGTATGAGCGCGCTCGAGGGGTCCTCGGAAACCCCTCGGCAAGAGGCCGCCGAAAAAGTTCGTGAAGTTCTTCACAAGGAAATCGCCCCTGCTGGGCGCCGTTTTGGCCCCCTGAGGCCGTCCGGGGGGCTCATGGGGTCTTCGGCGGCGCTCACGCGAGCGTTCTCGTGACGCCGTACGGGGTGGAGCCGGAGCCCCCTGGGGATCTCCCGGACACCCGGAGGGGCAGCTCACACGGCATTGACAACGGTCGGCCCTACACGGTGGTTCCGCCGCGGCGCCATGACCTCCGTCACGTGGGCGGCGGAGTGTAGCAGACACCTCACCCGAGCTTGTGAAGGGGCGCACGAGCGACCCCCTGGGGGCGGGTGGATACTCGATGCCATGAGCACCACGGAGCGTCCCAGGATCCTCGTAGTAGGCGGTGGGTACGTAGGCCTGTACGCAGCTCGCCGCATTCTCAAGAAGATGCGCTACGGCGAGGCGACCGTCACGGTCGTCGACCCGCGCTCGTACATGACCTACCAGCCCTTCCTCCCCGAAGCCGCCGCCGGCAGCATCTCCCCCCGGCACGTCGTCGTCCCGCTGCGACGCGTGCTGCCGAAGGCGGAGGTCCTCACCGGCCGGGTCACCACCATCGATCAGGACCGCAAGGTCGCCACGATCGCCCCTCTGGTCGGCGAGGCGTACGAGCTGCCTTTCGACTACCTCGTGATCGCGCTCGGCGCGGTCTCCCGCACCTTCCCGATCCCCGGCCTCGCCGAGCAGGGCATCGGCATGAAGGGCATCGAGGAGTCCATCGGCCTGCGCAACCACGTCCTCGAGCAGCTCGACAAGGCCGACTCCACGACCGACGAGGAGATCCGCCGCAAGGCGCTCACCTTCGTCTTCATCGGCGGTGGCTTCGCCGGTGCGGAGACCATCGGTGAGGTCGAGGACATGGCCCGGGACGCGGCCAAGTACTACAAGAACGTGTCCCGTGAGGACATGCGCTTCATCCTCGTCGACGCCGCCGACAAGATCCTGCCCGAGGTGGGTCCGAAGCTCGGCCAGTACGGCAAGGAGCACCTCGAGGGCCGCGGGGTCGAGGTCTACCTGTCCACCTCCATGGAGTCCTGCGTCGACGGTCACGTGGTGCTGAAGAACGGCCTCGAGGTCGACTCCAACACGATCGTGTGGACGGCCGGCGTCAAGCCGAACCCGGCGCTCGCCCGCTTCGGGTTGCCGCTCGGTCCGCGTGGCCACGTGGACACCGCCGCCACCCTCCAGGTCCAGGGCACCGACTACATCTGGGCCGCGGGCGACAACGCCCAGGTTCCGGACGTCGTCGGCCGCAAGGCGGGCAACGAGAACGCCTGGTGCCCGCCGAACGCACAGCACGCGCTGCGTCAGGCCAGGGTGCTCGGCGACAACGTGGTCTCCGGGATGCGGGGCTTCCCGCAGAAGGAGTACAGCCACGCGAACAAGGGCGCCGTCGCGGGCCTCGGCCTGCACAAGGGCGTCGCGATGATCGTCATGGGCAAGATGAAGATCAAGCTCAAGGGCCGTCTCGCCTGGTACATGCACCGTGGCTACCACGGTCTGGCCATGCCGACCTGGAACCGGAAGATCCGGATCTTCGCGGACTGGACGCTCGGTATGTTCCTCAAGCGCGAGGTCGTCTCGCTCGGCGCGATCGAGTCTCCGCGCGAGGAGTTCTACGAGGCCGCGAAGCCGGCGCCGGTCGCTGCCGCGAGCAAGACCGAGCAGAAGGCCAAGGCCTCCTGACCTCCGGTCGCTGATCCAACCGAAGGGCCTCCCGCCATCCGTGGTGCGGGAGGCCCTTCGGCGTTGTGCGCGTGTCCGGTGGCTCCGCCCCCAGCCCCCCAGCGGCCTGAACGGCCTCGTCCTCACGCGCCGGACGGGCTTGTTCCAGCTGAGCCTTCGTGGTGTGTGCGGGGCATTTTGCTCAGCCGTAACGCCAACGGGGGACTGCGGCTCGGCCCCGCAGGTGTTTACGTGGTGTTGGACATTTCGGGATCTCCGTCACGGAGGTGTGCGCCATGGCCGACGCCGCGCTGCGGCTGAAGAGCCTCATCGAACAGTTGTTGGGAGTCCCGCTTCCGGTGGGCATCCGCGCCTGGGACGGTTCCGAGGCCGGCCCGCCCGAGGCTCCCGCTCTCGTCGTACACAATCGTCGCGCTCTGCGCCGCCTCCTGTGGAAACCGGGCGAGTTGGGCCTCGCCCGCGCCTGGGTCGCCGGGGACCTGGACATCGACGGCGATCTGTACACCGCTCTCGACCTCATGGCCGGTCTGATCTGGGAGCGCGGCGACGACGCCCGCACCCTCGCCCAGGCGATCCGCGACCCGGAGGTCCGCGCCGCCGTCCGTGGGCTCGTCAGGATGGCCGGCCCCTACCCGCCGCCCGCGCCGCCCCGCGAGGAGGTCCGCGCCCGGCATCTCCACACCCGGCACAGCGACAAACGCGCCATCAGCCACCACTACGACGTCGGCAACGACTTCTACGAGCTCGTCCTGGGCCCGTCCATGGTGTACTCGTGCGCCTACTGGGACTCCCCGGACGGCACCCTCGAGGACGCCCAGCGCGAGAAGCTGGAACTGGTCTGCCGCAAGCTCGGTCTGACGCCGGGGCAGCGGCTCCTGGACGTGGGCTGTGGCTGGGGCTCCATGGCCGTGCACGCCGCCCGGGAGCACGGTGTGAGCGTCGTCGGCATCACCCTCTCCCAGGAGCAGGCCGCGTACGCCCGCAAACGGGTCGCCGACGAGGGCCTCGCCGATCGCGTGGAGATCAGGGTGCAGGACTACCGCGACGTCGCCGACGGCCCGTACGACGCCATCTCCTCCATCGGAATGGCCGAACACGTCGGCGCCGAGCAGTACCTGGAGTACGCGCGCGTTCTGCACACCCTGCTGAAACCCGGCGGACGGCTGCTCAACCACCAGATCGCGCGCCGGCCCCAGCGGGACGAGTCCACGTACTCCGTCGACCCGTTCATCGACGCCTACGTCTTCCCGGACGGCGAACTCGCCCCCATCGGCAGCACGGTGACCCAGCTGGAACGCGCCGGGTTCGAGGTCCGCGACGTCGAGTCCATCCGCGAGCACTACGCCCTCACCCTGCGCCGCTGGGTCGCGAACCTGGAGGCCGAGTGGGCGCGGGCGCGGCGCCTCACCAGCTTCGGGCGCGCCCGCGTCTGGCGCCTGTACATGGCAGCCTCCGCCCTCGCCTTCGAACGCAACCGCATCGGTGTCAACCAGGTCCTTGCGGTGCGGACACCGCAGGACGGCGCGTCCGGGATGCCACTGCGTTCCCGCACCTGGAACTGACTCATGTACTGACTCCAGTACCGACTCCCCTACGACGCGCGGGGGCCCCGCCCGGACGTTGCCCGGACGGGGCCCCCGCGCGACCGCTGCTACTCCGACTTGATCGCCGTCAGCATGTTCAGGCGGGCCGCGCGCCGGGCCGGCCACAGGGCGGCCAGAACGCCGACCGCCGCCGCGAGGAGGAGGAAGAGGGCCATCCGGCCCCAGGGCAGGACCAGTTCGTAAGTGGCCATCTTCGTGCCGAGCAGTTCGCCGGCCGCCCAGCCGAAGAACACACCCAGGCCGATGCCCAGCACACCGCCGAAGAGCGAGATGACCAGCGACTCAAGACGGACCATCCGCTTGATGCCCTTGCGGTCCAGGCCGATCGCGCGGAGCATGCCGATCTCCTGCGAGCGCTCGAAGACCGACATCGCCAGGGTGTTGATGACACCGAGGACGGCGACGATCACCGCCATGGCCAGCAGGCCGTAGAGCATGTTCAGCATCAGCGTGAACACCTGCCCGATGCTGTTGGAGATGTCCTTCTTGTCCTGGACCTGGATGGCCGGGTTGTCGCCGAGCGCCTTCTCCAGCCTGTCCTTGGCCGAGGCGGTGGCACCGCCGGACGTCTTGACCATGACCTGCATGTCGGCCGGGTCGCTCTGGTGCGGGGAGAGCGTCGCGATGTCCAGCCAGATGCCGCGCATCCTCTCGGTGCTCTGGTAGACACCCGAGACCGTCAGCTGCTGCTTCTTCCCGTCCTCGTACGAGACGGTGAACCGCGAACCCGCCGTCCAGTGGTGGGACTTGGCGGTTTCGCCGTCGACGACGACCTGGGTGCCGCCGACCTTGAAGGCGCCGTCGTCCACCTTCAGGTTCGTCAGCTCGCCGATCGTGGCGCCGTCGACCCCGGTGAGGAACTCGGTCTGGCCCTCGACACGGGAGGGCGCGTTGCGCATCGGGCTGGTCGCGGTGACTCCGGCGGTCGACTTCAGCGTCTTCTCGACGTCGGGCGAGAGCTCGTTGCGGTTCGCCATGGACACCACGTAGTCCGCCCTGATCGAGGAGGACGCCATCTTGTCGATCGCAGTCTGCAGACTGCCTGCCATCACCGTCAGACCGGTGATCAGGGTCAGTCCGATCATCAGGGCCGAGGCCGTGGCGGCGGTACGGCGCGGGTTGCGCACGGAGTTCTGACGGGCCAGCTTCCCGGAGACCCCGAAGACGCGCAGGACGGGCGCGGCGGCCGCGATCAGCGGGCGGGACAGCAAAGGCGTGAGGACGAAGACGCCGATGACGAGAAGCGCCGCGCCGAAGCCCATCGGGGCCTGGGCGTCCGAGACGTCGTTCATCGTGGTGGCGTACAGGACGGCGGTGACGCCGGCCGAGGCGAACAGGGTGCCGATCGTGTTCCGTACGACGAGGGACTTGGTGGTCGCCTTCGCGTGGACGCTGCTCATCGCGGCGACCGGGGGGATCTTCGCGGCGCGGCGGCCCGGCAGCCAGGCGGCCAGCACGGTGATCAGGATGCCGACGGCGAGGGCGGCGACGACCGTGCCCGGGGAGATGACGAGCGGCCCGTCCGGAACGGTACCGCCGAGCCGGCCGACCAGCGACCGCAGCCCGGCGCCGATGCCGATACCGGCCACCAGACCGGTGACGGCGGCGACCGCACCGACCACGAACGCCTCGATGAGCACGGACCGGGTGACCTGCCTGCGGGACGCGCCCACCGCACGCAGCAGCGCCAGCTCCTTGGTGCGCTGGGCGACCAGCATGGTGAAGGTGTTGGCGATGATGAACGTGCCGACGAACAGCGCGATGCCCGCGAAGACCAGCAGGGTGGTGCGCAGGCTGCTCGTTGCCTCGGAGATCTGCTGGGCCTGGTCGTCGGCGAGCTGTTTGCCGGTGGTGGTGGAGCCGATGTCCTTCGGCACGATCTTGTCGATCGCGTCCTGCAGAGCGGTCTGGCTGGTGCCGGAGGCCGCCTTGACATCGATCTCGTCGTACGAGCCGGTCTTGTGGAACAGCCGCTGGGCGGTGGCCGTGTCGAAGAGGGTGAGGCTGCCGCCGGCGGCGACGTTGCCGTCGTCGGTGCTGAAGATGCCGGCGATCTTGGGGGTGAGGACCGGCCCGTCGATGGAGAGCCGCACGGTGTCGCCGACCTTGTAGCCGGCGCGCCGGGCGGTCTCGGAGTCGACGAGGACCTCGTTCTCGCTCTTCGGGGCCTGCCCGCTGACGATCGGGTAACGGGGGTCCTTGGTGCCCCAGTAGTTCCCGCCCTGGGACTGGAAGCCGCTGCCGATGAGCTTGCCGTCCTTGCCGGCGATGGCGGTGAATCCGCCGACGACACCGATGGCCGTCTCGGCGCCGGGCGCCTTGGCGGCCCTGTCGAGGAGGGCCTGCGTCAGCTTGGGCTCCTTGGCGACCTTGTCGCCGCTGTCCTGTGCGTTCTCCGGCTGGATGGCCACGTCGACCTGGTCGAAGCCCTTGGCGGAGCTCTTCTGGTAGGCGTCCGAGAGGGTGTTGGTGAAGACCAGGGTGCCCGACACGAACGCCACGCCGAGCATCACGGCGAGCACGGTCATGAGCAGCCTGGCCTTGTGCGCGAGCACGTTGCGCAGGGCGGTACGGAACATTTTCCTCTGTCCAGGGCTGGGTTGTGCGGTCGGTGGTAGGGGGTGCGGGTGCGGGCGGGGGGTTTCCTCGCCCCCGCCGCCCCTTCCCGTCCCGACCCCAGGGGCTCCGCCCCTTCGGCCCCGCCAGGGGGCGCCGCCCCCTGGACCCCCGCTCCTCAGACGCCGGAGGGGCTGAATCCCGGCCCAACCAGCCCGTCCGGCGCTTGAGGACAAGGCCGTTCAGGCCGATACGGGGGTCCGGGGGCGGAGCCCCCGGAGCAGCAGCCCAGGAGGAGAAGCTCCCTGACGGGTCGGGGCGGAAGCCCGGGGTTGGGGCGCGGGGGACGAAGTCCCCGTCGGGCGAAGGGAGTCGGGCCGTTCCGGTCCGGTTGGGGGCGAGGCCCCGGTTTGGGGTGCGGGGGACGGAGTCCCGGGCGGGGGGCCGGGGGCGGAGTTCCCGGGGGACGGGGCGCGGGAGCGTCAGCTCGTGCGGCCCTTCGCGTCGAACCGCTTCATCCGGTCCAGCACCGCATCCGCACTCGGGTCGTACAGTTCGTCCACGATCCGCCCGTCCGCCAGGAAGATCACCCGGTCCGCGTACGCCGCCGCCACCGGGTCGTGAGTGACCATCACCACCGTCTGCCCCAACTCCCGTACGGAGTTGCGCAGAAAGCCCAGCACCTCCGCGCCCGACCGCGAGTCCAGGTTTCCGGTGGGCTCGTCGCCGAAGATGATGTCGGGCTTGGAGGCCAGCGCCCGTGCCACCGCGACGCGTTGCTGCTGGCCGCCGGACAGCTGCGAGGGCCGGTGCGTCAACCGCCCTGCCAGGCCGACCATCTGGATCACGGTGTCCAGCCACACCTTGTCCGGTTTGCGGCCCGCGATGTCCATCGGCAGCGTGATGTTCTCCAACGCGGTCAGCGTCGGCAGCAGGTTGAACGCCTGGAAGATGAAGCCGATCTTGTCCCGGCGCAGCTTGGTGAGCTGTTTGTCCTTCAGCGAGCCCAGTTCGACGTCGCCGATGCGGACGGAACCGGACGAGAAGGAGTCGAGCCCGGCGACGCAGTGCATCAGTGTCGACTTGCCGGAGCCCGAGGGCCCCATGATGGCCGTGAACTGGGCCTGCTGGAAGTCGACGGTGACCCGGTCCAGGGCCACCACCTGGGTTTCGCCCTGCCCGTAGACCTTCGACAGATCCACGGCACGGGCGGCCACCGCGGTGGTCCGGTCGGCGAGGGGGGTGCTGGTCACGGGAGGGCGCTCCTGTCGGGACGACGACGGTCAAGAGGACATGTCCATCCTCTCGGCCCATAGGCGCCGTGTAGTCAGCCGCTGTTCCCGTTCACGGGACAGTCTCGGGTCGGACCACGCCCGCTCGTGTCATACCTGGGGATGACGCGCACCCCTGAGGCCACCCCTGACTGGAAAGCGGTTGCTCACCTCATACGGAGCCACTCCCGGTGCCCTCGTTCAGGGCGGTGAAATTCCGTCATTCCGCATACACGGGCCGTGGTTGCCCGAAAGGCTATTGGCAAGTGCGGATGGCCCGTACCGGGTGCTGATGCACCCTCAGACATCAATAAAATCAGACAACATCGCATCGCCTGCCCGCTGTTCGGGGGATGCGTCCCGATAGGCTCGGAACGCTCGATACGGAGCCCACGGCCTGCCCGGATGGTGGAATGCAGACACGGCGAGCTTAAACCTCGCTGCCCCTCGCGGGCGTGCCGGTTCGAGTCCGGCTCCGGGCACCTCGAGCGTACGGCGTCCGACCTGCAGAAGTGGCAGGAGGACGCCGTCCCTCTTTCGAGGCTCGGGAACACCGCGGGAACACCGCGCTCTGGTTTGCCCTCTTGGCATCGGTGCAACCCGGAAAAACCGTGCGGGAGAGGTCCCTGCTGCCAGCTGAAATGGCGGCTCGGCGGCACCCGTGACGGCGAGTGGCGGACCGAGCGGCTTCAGGACGGGGCAAGCGCTCTCGTCTTCCGCGAGGCCGTCGGTGAGGCGCAACAGCAGTATTCCCTCGGCAGGGTGAAGGGCAAGCGCTTCATCCCAAGTGGGGATAAGCGGCTCGGCTGCAACACCTAGGGCTGCTTCTCCCCGAACGCCGCCCTCAGCCAGTCCAGCGAGCCGGTCTCGAGCACGGTGTCCGCCAGCGTGTTGGCTGTTCTCGTCGTGAGACGGCCGCGGCTGTTGTCGATCCACCGCTGGGCGTTCTCGTATCCCTGGGCCCTGTACTCGATTCCCTGGATGAGGCATTCGAGCTTGTCCGCGTCGCGGGCGCAGACCGCTTCCGGGCTCTCCTTCGCCTCGTACTCGGCGATGAGGTCCTTCACGGCCTCGGCCAGAGCCTCGGGCATGCCCGCGACCTGGTCGGCTGTGACGTCACGCGGGTCGACCGTGCCCGCGTACTTCTTGCCGAGGTGGTTCACGTCCCCGGTACGGGTCTCCTGCGAGTCGTGCCAGACGGCGAGGAAGGCGGCCCTTGCCGGGTCCGCGCCCTCCAGCTTCGCGACGATCGTCGCGATGAGCGCGGTGCGCCAGGAGTGCTCGGCGACCGTCTCGGCGTTGCGTACGCCGGCCATCCACCACCCGGTGCGTGCGGAGCTCTTCAGCGTCCCCGCCTCGAACAGGAAGCGCGCCACCGCAGTCAGGTCCTCGGACACCTTCGGGCTCCTCTCATGCCTCGGTGAGGCGGATCGCGTTCGACGCAATGCACCCCTCGTCGGTGCTGTCGCGTGGACGAGCCGTGCGCTGGAGGACGGGACATGCGGAATCTTGATAGCCCTCGATGGCGGGCTTCGAGGCCGAAAGACGGGCGCGTCACCCGTTGGGGTGGGCTCCTGGGGTGGCGAGGTGGAACGTCCGTTGACAGGGGGCCTCTGCAGCCGGACACTCACCAGCAGAGATGGTGAAGTTAATTTCACTGGACGAACAAGAAGAGACCGCACATCGCAAAGGGGCGTCGGGATGCGTACCACCGTCGGCATCATCGGAGCGGGACCCGCCGGGCTCCTGCTGGCGCGGCTGCTGCACAACGCGGGCATCGACGCGGTCGTGCTGGAGAGCCGCGACCGGGCCTATGTCGAGCACCGGCAGCGGGCCGGGATCCTGGAGCAGGGGACCGTCGACGTGCTGCGGGCCGCCGGGGCGGGCGAGCGCATGGACCGTGAGGGGCTGCGGCACGACGGGATCGAGCTGCGCTTCGCGCGCCGTCGCCACCGCGTCGACTTCCCCGCCCTCACCGGTGGCAGCTCCGTGATGGTGTACGCCCAGACCGAGGTCTGCAAGGACCTCATCGCGCTCCAGTTGAAGGACGGCGGCCCCCTGCTCTTCGAGGCCGAGGCGCTGGCCGTCGAGGACGTGCTCACGGACCGGCCGAGGGTCCGCTTCCGGCACGAGGGGCGTGAGGACGTCCTGGAGTGCGACTACGTGGTCGGATGCGACGGCTTCTGGGGCGTGTCCCGCAAGGCGGTCCCGGCCGAACTGTCCCAGGTCTTCGAACGCGCGTATCCATTCGGCTGGCTGGGCATCCTCGCCGACGTCGCACCTTCGCACGACGAACTCGTCTACGCCCGCCACGAGCGCGGCTTCGCCCTGCTGAGCATGCGCTCCCCGTCCGTCTCCCGCCTCTACCTCCAGGTGCCGGAGGGCACGGACGCCGAGGAGTGGGCCGACGAGGAGATCTGGGACGAACTGGAGCGGCGCTTCGAGACCGCCGACGGCTGGACCCTCGCCCGCGGACCCATCACCTCCAAGTCCGTGACCCCGATGCGCAGTTACGTCCATGAGCCCATGCGGCACGGCCGGCTCTACCTCGCCGGGGACGCAGCCCACATCGTTCCGCCCACCGGAGCCAAGGGGCTCAACCTCGCCGTCGGAGACGTCGTCACCTTCGCGCGGGCGCTGGCGTACGAGAAGGAGACGGGGTCGAGCGAGCGGCTCGACGCCTACTCCGAGACCTGTCTGCGCCGGGTCTGGCAGGCCGAGAGGTTCTCGTACGAGATGACGACGCTGTTGCATCGCGCCCCGGACGCCACGCCGTTCGACGACCGTATCCAGCTGGCCCGGCTGGAACGGCTCACCGTCTCGCGCGCCGCCGAGGCCGACCTCGCCGACGGCTACACGGGCTTCCCGCTGGAGTGAGCCGTCCGGGTGAAGGGGGACACGCGGTCCCTCACGGCTCGGTCACTCGGTCGGTGACCGCCCGGTCCCCCGCCCGGCCCCCCGGTCGGTCACGGGTCGATCACCCGAACGGTCACGGGTCATCACCCGAACGGTCACGGGTCATCACCCGGTTGACCGGCGACCGGTCACCCGTTGATCAGTGGCCGGTCTCGACTCTGTCCCAGGTTGGTCATGGATGAGGCGGTTCCGCGCAGGGAATGACGCTCACGCGTAGCGTGTTGCGCGCAAGGATGAGGGAAAGATCCTCCCCAAGCATTAGGGTCGATCCTTTGCCCACCTATTACTCTTGAGCCAAGGCCACGCAGGGTGGCCATGGAGGAGTGAAATGAGGAGCAGCAACCCGGTCTTCTCGCGACGGGGGTTCAGCCGCGACAACGGCTACGCGGGCTTCAACACCGCGCCGCAGGCCGGGGGAGCCGCCGTCGGCACGCAGGGCAACCCGTACGCGCAGAACCCGTACGCGGGCGGTAACCCCTACGCGCAGAACCCTTACGCCCAGCAGACGCAGTACGGCGCGCCGCCGCAGGCCCCGGCCACCACCGGCCGGATGACGATGGACGACGTCGTCATGCGCTCGGCGATGACGCTCGGCACGGTCGCCGTCGGCGCGATCCTCGCCTGGGCGCTGCTGCCGGTCTCGTCCACCAGTTACGGCCTTGCGGTGGGCTCCGCGCTCGTCGCCTTCGTCCTGGCGATGGTGCAGTCCTTCAAGCGCACCCCCTCGCCCGCGCTGATCCTCGGATACGCCGCCTTCGAGGGCGTCTTCCTCGGTGTCATCAGCGAGATGTACAACGCGCAGTGGCACGGCGCGCCCTTCCAGGCGGTGCTCGGCACGATGGCCGTCTCCGGCGCGACCCTGCTCGTCTACAAGGCGGGCTGGATCCGTGTGACCGCGCGGTACGCCCGGATCGGCATGGCCATTGCCATCGCCTTCGTCCTGGTCATGGCGGTCAACCTGCTGCTGGTCGCCTTCGGGGTCGCCCCCGACGGCGGGCTGCGCAGCATGGGCCCGCTGGGTGCGCTCGTCGGCATCGTCGCGATCCTGCTCGGTGCGTTCTTCCTGACCCTCGACTTCAAGCAGATCGAGGACGGCATCGCGTACGGCGCGCCGCGCGAGGAGGCCTGGCTGGCCGCGTTCGGTCTGACCATGACCCTCGTGTGGATCTACGTCGAGATGCTGCGGCTGGTCGCCATCTTCAGCAGTAACGACTGACGTCGGCGGTTACGGCCACCGTCGGCCTCGGGCGTGAAGGCCCGCGAACCCTCACCGGGGTTCGCGGGCCTTCGTCGTGCTGATGCCAGATTGTCAGCGGGGTTCGGTGAAGCGCGCTCAGAGCAGTTTGCGCGCGGCCCTCCTCAGGTCGTACTCATGAATGATCGCCTTGGCGTGGCCGTACGCGAGATTGTGCTCGTGACGCAGCCAGCTGACCTTCTCCTCGAAGCAGAGGGCGGGGCCTTCGTCGACGGTGCGCAACCAGTCGGTCACTTCACGACCGGTGCAGTGGGGGATGCGGGCAAGCAGATTGCGATGGGTCTCCTGGGAGAAGACTTGGGACATCGGCGCCTCCGGACGCACTCGATGAAGCCGGTCCTTCAGGTCACCGTGCCTGAGCGTTCGCCTGTTGGCAACAGTCCTGCTGAGACGCGTACTCTCGCGACGTGCTTGATACGACGCCTTTGACCCGGGCCGTGGATCACTTCGCCGACCGGTTGCGGGCCGCTCCGCAGAGTCGGCTCCAGCGGTGCGCGGCGGCCGAGGCACTCGGTCTGGCCAGGGAGTTGGCACGCCGTGCCCAGCTCCTTGAGGACCCTTCGGCCGAGCCGCGCGAGATGCCGGACGCGGGAATGTTCGCGGCCGCCGACCAGATCACGGTCGCCGGGCACGACCTTGCACTCGTCCTGAAAAACGAGGCGCAACTCGCGGAGGCCGTGGCGCTCGTGGAGGAGGCACAGAAACGCGCCGGGGTCTGACACCTCGGCGTGCACGGGTTCCCTCCGCGCAGGGCTACGACACAGCGGCGCCCGCGGGGCTACAGGGACGCGATGACGCGGTCCGCAAGGATGTAGACGTTCTCGTCGCCGCACTCGAACGTCAGGGCGTAGGCGCCCGAGACCCCCGAGCCGCCGAGCAGGACCGGGGCCTGGCCGGCGCTGAGGGACGCGGCCAGGCGCTCCGCCGTCTCACGGTGACCCGGGGTCATGCACAGCGTCGTACCGTCCGCGAAGACGTAGACGTCGAGGGTGCCCAGCGGGCCCGGGCGGACATCGGCGAGCTCGGTGCGGGCGGAGGCCAGTTCCTCGAGGCAGGCGACCGTGCGCTCGTCGTCGTTCACGACGGGTGACGGGTGCGGTACGAAGTCGGGGTGCGAGGGGTGGCGGCGGCGGGCGGCGGCCAGTTCGGGTGATTCCCCGGCGAACTCGTTGTCGTCGACGGTGGGCTCGGAGACCGGTTCCAGGCTGTCGTGCTCCAGGCCCGCGAAGTCCGACTGGCGGGGCAGGAACAGGTCGCTGTCGGGCAGGCCGAGCAGGGAGGGGGCGTCGGCGATGTCACGGGCCTCCTGGGCGGCCCAGAAGGCGCGCGCCTCGGCCAGTTCGCGCTCCCGCTCCTCGGCGAGCGCGTCGGCCACGGCGGCGCGTATCTCCTCCGCGTCGGCGGAGGGGCGAGCGGCGGGCACCAGCCCGCGTACCTGCGCGGCGCGGCTCTTGGCGAGTTCGGTGTGCAGCGCCGCCACCTGCCGGCGCAGCGCCCGCACGCTGCACAGGACGGCGACGCCCACGCCCGCGGTGGCGGCCGTGGTGAGCAGCAGAGCAATCGGCATGGCGCTCACTGACGTACTCCCGGTTCCAAAGTCGACCCCCGACTTCCTACATCAGCTTGAAGGGTGGACTAACCAGCTGTCAGTGCGTAACGTCACGAAACGGACAGGAACCCTCCCCTGAAGTTTATCCGTGAATCGCTTGTGACCTGCGTAAATCCCATCGAGAGGGAGATAGGTCACATCCTGGGGGAGATTGGATCACAAATCGGCCCGAAGCCCAGGGGTGCGGGGCTCCGGGCCGGTCCGACGGCCCCGCGCGGAATGCGCGGGGCCGGTGGCGTACGGGGCGGCGGTCAGCTGAGGCGCTCGATGACCATCGCCATGCCCTGGCCTCCGCCGACGCACATCGTCTCCAGGCCGAACTGCTTGTCGTGGAACTGGAGGGAGTTGATGAGCGTGCCGGTGATGCGGGCGCCGGTCATGCCGAAGGGGTGGCCGACGGCGATGGCGCCGCCGTTGACGTTCAGCTTGTCGATGTCGATGCCGAGGTCGCGGTAGGACGGGATCACCTGGGCGGCGAACGCCTCGTTGATCTCGACCAGGTCGATGTCGTCGATCGTCAGGCCGGCCCGACTGAGGGCCTGCCGGCTGGCCTCGACCGGGCCGAGGCCCATGATCTCGGGGGAGAGGCCGGAGACGCCGGTCGAGACGATGCGGGCGAGCGGGGTGAGGCCGAGCTCGCGGGCCTTCGTGTCGCTCATGATGACGACGGCTGCGGCGCCGTCGTTGAGCGGGCAGCAGTTGCCGGCGGTGACCAGGCCGTCGGGGCGGAAGACCGGCTTGAGGCCGGCGACGCCCTCCATGGTGACGCCCGCGCGGGGGCCGTCGTCCTTGCTGACGACGGTGCCGTCGGGGAGGGTCACCGGGGTGATCTCGCGCTCCCAGAAGCCGTTCTTGATGGCCTCCTCGGCGAGGTTCTGCGAGCGGACGCCGAACTCGTCCATGTCCTGGCGCGTGATGCCCTTCCACCGGGCGAGGTTCTCGGCGGTCTGGCCCATCGCGATGTAGGCGTCGGGGACCAGGCCGTCCTCGCGCGGGTCGTGCCAGGTCGTGCCCTCCTGCTCCGCGACGGCCGCGGTGCGGGCCTCGGCCTCCGCGAAGAAGGGGTTGTGCGTGTCGGGCAGGCTGTCGGAGTTGCCCTTGGTGAAGCGGGAGACCATCTCGACGCCTGCCGAGATGAAGACGTCGCCTTCGCCGGCCTTGATGGCGTGCAGGGCCATTCGGCTCGTCTGGAGCGACGAGGAGCAGTAGCGGGTGATGGTGCAGCCGGGGAGGTGGTCCATGCCCATCTGTACGGCGACGATGCGGCCGAGGTTGTTGCCCTGCTCACCGCCCGGGAGGCCGCAGCCGAGCATCAGGTCGTCGATGTCCCGCGGGTCCAGCTCGGGGATCTTGGCCAGGGCCGTCTGGATGATCGTGGCGGTGAGGTCGTCCGGGCGGAGGTCCTTCAGGGAGCCTTTGAAGGCGCGGCCGATGGGGGAGCGGGCGGTCGAGACGATGACGGCTTCGGGCATCACGGCTCCATTGCACGAGGATGGGCAGGGCTGTGGGGGAAGTTACCCGTACGTACGGTGGAGGTCACGGGCGTTGGGGTGTGACTAGGGCCGCACTTTTCTAAGCGCTTGCTTTTTCCTCCGGGGGTTGAGCCGGAAAACGCGCGGGTTCGGTGGGCGCACCGTCCCCTGGGGGCTCCGCCCCCAGCCCCCCGATCGGCCTGAACGGCCTCGTCCTCAAACGCCGGACGGGCTGGGTGGGGCTGATCGGGCTGGGAGGCTACCGGGGGCTGTGCCCCCAGACCCACGGTTGGCCTGGGTGGCTTCGTCGTCAAGCGGTGGACGGGCTGGGTGGGGCTGATCGGGCTGGGAGGCTACCGGGGGCTGTGCCCCCAGACCCACGGTTGGCCTGGGTGGCTTCGTCGTCAAGCGGTG